>JAYVQB010000046.1:0-11524 GCA_043757085.1 Verrucomicrobiota bacterium | reverse complement strand
TCTTTGGCCGCCGCCGCTTCAAGACCGACGATGACAGCCGCAACAGTTTCCTTCTCGCCTTGATGACGCTAGGTGAAGGCTGGCACAACAATCATCACCGCTACGCCCACGCCGCGCGCCAAGGATTTTATTGGTGGGAAATTGATGTGAGCTACTATGTGCTCAAAACGCTCTCGTGGTTCGGACTAATCTGGGAATTGAAGAAAGTGCCCGTGCAAGTCTATGAGGAAGCGCGGCTGCCTAAGCCGGCAAGTGCGGCGTCCAATGATAGATGAGAACTCGGGGTTATTGCACGCGAGAGTAGTAGGGCGTCAAGTTAGTCTGACGACCCTTACCCTTTTTGTCCTGCCATCGCCTTCATTCGCCCTTGGCGGCAACCGCAACCCCGATTTGCGTGTATCTGGCGTGGACGCGATCGGACAATCCGACGGGCATCACCTTCTTCAATGCTCTAGTCGCGATCGTTTGGTTCGGCTGCAGTCGAGACAAGCGTTTCCGCTGCGGAAGTATTTGGGGAAACTCCGGCCAACTCCGCCACACCCAGCGCGGCGACAGCTTTGAAAAAATCACGGCGGTTTTCCATGCGCTGAAATCTGGATGACTAGAGCAATCACTGCAAGGATGTCATCAGCCTAGAGCATTTTTAATAACCGTGCAGCCTGAAGGGTCGAGAGCAGCCCGCCATCGGCAAACTTGGTGGGGCGCTGCTGCGACGGCGCCCTAATTTTACGAGGTTGGGAAGTGTGAAGGCGGTCTTCAAAAGTTGTCTCTGAACCAAACAAATGCACGATTCGCTTTCGTATCGTGCAACAGAAAAAAATGTTCGCCGTCTGAGCCGCGATAGTCATCATTGAAATACAAACTCCTGTAGGGTCTCATTCCCTCCGAAAGTGAGCGAGGCCAATAGTAATGCCGCATTTGCCAAAAGGCCTTTGGAATTGTCTCGGATTCCTCCATCTGCAAATGTTTTTTCACGGCCAAAATCGCATCGGGTGGCCCGTCAAGCCGCCAAATGTATTCGCGGTCAATAAAGCCGCCCAACGAGCATACGTAGCAACGCAAACTTGTGCTGCGGGGAAGCTTTTCCAGCGGGCGAGGAAGGGAACTGGGGATCGCTGGAAAGTCTAAAGTGTGACCATCGATGGTCCAAGAGTCAGCGACAAGAAGATGATTGTTCTAAGGTGGCTGTTACGGGAAGTGTTTCTTGGCCAAACATTGTTTAGTCACACTATTTGTGAATTGCTTGATTGGGAAACAGTTTTGTGAGCATGATCCATTGAATTCGCCCACAGGCAGCGCACCAAGGGACAGAAATTTTTCCCCTATCACGGGTCCAGCTTCAGCGGCGGCGGGGGCTTGAGCTTGATGGGGCTGATGGCAGATGGTGATTCCTCTTCCACGGGTGTGGCGCGTTTCACGCTGGTGCCGTCGGGATTGACTGCGGTGGCGTGGAGGACGGGCTGGATGGAGTTGTAAGGATCGGCACCGAGAACGGCGGGGCCTTGCATTCGGATCGGCTCGGCGCTGGCAAGGTCCAGACGGCTGACATTGGGCATGGATGAAATGTCGATCTCGCCGGGATTGACGGAGGAGAATAGGAGCGGCCGCTCGGAGCCGGTGTGGATGTCGCAGTAATCATCAAAGACACTGCCGGGGCGCAGCGCCTCCTGATAGGTGTCGCGCACGGAGCGGGAGCCGCCGTGAATGGGGTCGGGAACTTTTTCGTAACAGGCGTCGGTGGCACGCAAACCGCTGCGGCGGCAGACCTCGACAAACTGGGCGTCGGCCGGCACGGGGATTTCCTCGGGCTTGTATTCCTTGCGCGCGGCGTTCATGGCGTCCACCCAGATGGGCAGGGCGATGCGGTTGGAGTAGGCGCCGGTGTAGATAGTTTTTTGCTGGTCGAATCCGCACCACACGCCGCAGGTGATGGCGCTGGTGTAGCCGACGAACCACAGGTCTTTGAATTCATAATGCGTTCCGGTTTTTCCGGCGACGGGGAATCGCTCCAATCCAAATTCATCATACGCGGGCTTGCCGGTGCCGCGCTTGAGCGAATCGACCAGGCAGGAGTGAGTCTGATAGGCGGCGGTTTCATCCATTGCCGTCACCAATTTTTCGTCCTCTTCCTTTACCTGATAGATGACATTGCCCTCAGTGTCGGTGATGCGGTTGACGAGATTGATTTCTCTGGGGCGTTTGCCGCCGTTGGCGAAAGTGGAGTAGGCGAGGCACATTTCGTCGAGCTTCACTTCATTGGCCCCGAGGAAGGTGTTGGGATATTCTCCCTGCGGCGGTTTGAATTTGAACCCGGCTTTTTGCGCAAGATTTCTCACGGCTTCGAGCCCCACCTTCTCGCCCAGCCGCACGGTGGCTGCGTTCCGGCTCTGCAACAAGGCCTCGCGCGCGGTGATGCGGTCGGCGTATTTCGTCTCCTCCTGCTCGGTGCCCCATTCGCCCAGAATTCCCGTGAGTCCGCCGATCATGACGCGGCGGTTGTCGATCGGTCCGTCCTCGATGCGCTGCGGGGGGAAATATTCCGGACTGCGGAATGCGGCGGCATAGACAAAAGGAATAAACGCCGTGCCTGCGGGACGGCGCGACTGCACGGCGCGGTTATAAACGCTGTCGTTAAAATCCCGTCCGCCGACCATCGCGAGCACGCCGCCATCGCGATTGTCCATCACAAGCACGGCGGCCTGAAGATACTGCGGCTGCGGGCGCGGCGTTTCCGGCGCGATGGCCTTGGTCAGTATTTTCTTCCGGTAGTCCTCAATGATGACGCGATATTGCGCGTAGGTCTGGTTGTCGTAGCCGCGATGGCGCTCGGTCTCGGCGAGGCGTTTGCGCACGGCTTCCTCGGCGACTTTCTGGAGGCGGCTGTCGATGGTGGTATAAACTTTGAACCCGCCGGCCAGCGCAGCCTCGTCGCCCACGATCTTCACGACTTGCTGGCGCACTTCTTCATAGACGTGGCTCAGGCGCGCATCCGCCTCGCGCGGTGCGGTCACGACCGGTCTCGCGCACAGCTGGTCGTGTTCCTCGCGGTTGATGAATCCCTCGTCCTTCATGCGGTCGAGGACGTGGTTGCGCGCTTTCTTGGCGCGCTCAGGAAAGCGCAGGGGCTGGAGGTTGTTCGGGCTTTTGATGATGCCACAGATGGTGGCGGACTCCAGCACATCAAGAGCACCCACATCTTTGCCGAAGTATCCCTGCGAGGCGGCCTGCACGCCGTAGAATCCGCCGCCGAAATAAATGCGGTTGAGATAAAGCTCCAAGATTTCCGACTTGGAAAACTTTTTCTCGATGCGCTCGGACAGGAAGGCTTCGACCAGCTTGCGTTTGTAGCGGGAGTTTTTGCGTCCCGCCTCCTCGAACACATCCTTGAGCTTGAAGGCTTCGCGCGCGAGCTGTTGCGTGATGGTGCTCGCGCCCTGCGTTTCCGAGCCAGCTTTGTAGTTCAACCAGATTGCGCGCATGATGCCGATGTAATCCACTCCGGCGTGGTGGAAGAAGCGGGAGTCCTCCTCGGCCGTGAGCGCCTGGATAAAATGCGGCGGCACCTGCCCGATCTTCACCGGAGTGCGGTTGAGAACATAAATGCGGCCCAGCTCATCGCCCTTGCGGTCAAAGATGACGCTGGCGCGTTCGATCTTGTGAATGTCATCCAGATTGAATCCCTCTGCCTGTTCACGCAACGGCTTCACGACCGCCAGCATGATGGCCATGACCGTTACCCCACCGACCAGGAGGAATATAAGAACAGCAGCGAACCAGGTGCGGCGGTAAAATGGCACCCGGCGTCGCTCGTTCGCGGCCTGCGGGCGGATGAAATTGATGTTCTCGGGTTTGCTCAAGGAATAGGGATTCGTTGGACTGGCTTTCGCGCGAGTTCGCAGTATAGCCCGCATTCTGAAGATGGCGAATGCAAACCTGACAATGCCCGAACTCATCCGCACTCGCATTCAAGAAGCGGGGGGGCTACTCCCGTGGGCGGAGGTCATGCGGCTGGCGCTGTATGAACCGGGCCTCGGATATTATCGGCGCGGAGTGCGACGCATCGGGAGGGGCGGGGATTTTTTTACCAGCGTGAGCGTGGGGCCGGTCTTTGGAGAATTGCTGGCGGCTTTCATCGTGCAAGTTTGGCGCGCACTGGGCAAGCCGAAGAACTTTGCCATCATCGAGCAAGGGGCGCATGACGGCACGCTGGCGGCTGACATTTTGCAGGCGATTCAGCGAGAGCATCCCGAGGTCTTTCGTTCACTGCGATACATCATCATCGAGCCGGATACGTTGCTGCGTGAGGCGCAATGCATTACTCTGAGTAGTATTCCTTCACTACAAGGGCAGGATTCCCTTGCTACGACTTTGGTTCACGCCGCAAGCTGGGAGTCGCTTGCGGAACCGCCTGCGGACAGCGTTTTCATCTGCAATGAACTTCCCGACGCGATGCCGGTGCATTTGGTAAAACGCGAGTCGGATGGCTGGAGTGAGATGCATGTGCAAGCCGACTTATCGGGCGGGTTTACCTTCGTGACTGCGCCGCTCTCGTCGGAAAAACTTACTGAGGAATGCGCCCGGCTCGGTGAAGACATTAGAGAAGGCCAAATCGTCGAGATCAATCTGGACATGCTCGAATGGGTGCGACAAATCAGATGTATCGTGGCCTTGATCCTCGATTACGGATTGCCCGCTAAAGAACTGATCGCGCCCGAACGGATCAAAGGCACGCTGCGCCGTTATCGCGGACATCAATGTGATGAGCGAGTGCTGGAGGAACTTGGCGAATGCGATCTGACCGCGCATGTGAATTTCACGCGACTCGCGCTAGAGGCTGGCGACGAGGGTTTTGTCGTGGAAGAATTCATTGAGCAAGGGCGCTTCCTCACCCGGCTGGGTGCGACATTGCTTGCCAATGATTCCCTCAAACCGGATGCCGCGTGGCTGCGGCAGTTTCAAACCCTCACCCATCCCGGCATGATGGGGCGTGCGTTTCATGCGCTCGTGCTGGCGAAAAATGCGGACGGCATTATCGCCACGCCGGAGCAACGAACCGCCGCGCGGAAACGGCTTGGATGGTAAACATTGGCGCGCGCGTCAGGTCTGCGCTTTGATTGTTGCTCATGCCCGCGCCCGTCATCTTTTTCAACCGCCGCTCCCAGGCTCTCGAAACCGAGGTTATCTACGGCGAGAACTCGCTGCGCTGGGTTTATGAGAATCCGCTGGGCCGCGCCGCATTGTGGTTGCTTGTGAAGCGCACCGTGTTCTCGCGCTGGTATGGCTGGCGCATGAACCGGCCTGCCAGTCGAGCCATGATCGCGCCGTTCATCGCGCGTTACGGCATTGATATCAGCGAGATGGCGGATGCGCCGGAAAGCTTTCCGCATTTCAATGCTTTCTTCTCCCGCAAGCTCAAGCCCGCCGCGCGGCCTCTGGCGTCGGATGCGGACACGATTATTTTCCCTGCGGACGGACGACATTTTGCGATCCAGGACATCGCCGCTAACGACGGCATCTTCGTCAAAGGTGTCTGCTTTGATCTGGCGGCGCTGCTTGACGATGCGGCGCTGGCGAAGCGATTCGCGGGCGGGGCTTTGCTCATCTCGCGACTCTGTCCCGTGGATTATCATCGCTTTCATTTTCCGTGCGCGGGAATGCCGGGCGAGCCACGCTTGGTCAATGGGCCGCTCTATTCGGTGAACCCGATTGCACTGCGGCAGCGACCAGGAATTTTTTGGGAGAACAAGCGCTACATGACGGAGTTGCAAACTCCGGCTTGCGGCACGGTGCTGTTCATGGAAGTCGGCGCGACTTGCGTCGGCAAGGTTGTGCCTACCAGCCGCGCTCATCAGCCTGCAGCCAAGGGCGATGAGAAAGGATTTTTTCTGTTCGGCGGATCAAGCGTCATCACCATCTTTGAGCCGGGTCGGGTGAAGTTTGCCGATGACCTGATCGAGCATAGTGCGCAAGGGCGCGAGGTTTATGCGCGAATGGGCGACGCGGCGGCAAGGCTACGGTGACCGCAAAAAAGCCGCATCCACGGTTAAGCGAATGCGGCTTGATAGATGAGAACGGACGAGCCGTTCAGGCGTGAAGATTACTTCTTCTTGGCATGAGCCGAGAATTCTTCAAGGGTAAGCTTGCCGTCGCCGTTGGCGTCGTGCTTCTTGAAGGCTGCTTCGGCGGCAACTGGGTCTTTTTTGCCAGCTTTGAATTCTTCGAGGCTGACAAAACCGTCGCTGTCTTTGTCGAGCTTCTTGAAGGATTCTTCAGCAGATGCTTTGGGCTTGTCGCCAGCGGGTTTCTTTTTGTCCGCGGCTTGGAGGGAAGCGGCGGTGCCGAGGGCGAGGATGCAGAGGGTTGTGAGGATTTTCATTTAGGATTTTTTGTTTGATGTTTATTTTCTGAACCAGTCGCGCCGAGTTTCCGGGCGGCTGGCGGTCTCGTAAAACGTGAGGCCGCATCCTTAGTTGCATAAATGTGCGAAAATCTTCAATGGAATCGCAAAAATCTTTTTGGGTGCGGCTCACAACAGCTTGGCACCAGCCTCGGCCAGCGGGCTGCGCTCGCCTTTGACTAGTGGAATGTGGGCGGCGAAGGGCTGCCCACGCAGACGTTGCCGGGTATAAACGAGGCCGTTGCTGCGGCTGTCCACATACGGATTGTCGATCTGTCCCGGATCGCCCACGAGCACGAGCTTGCTGCCGCGCGACATGCGCGTGACGACGGTCTTGGCCTCAAGTGGCGTGAGCTGCTGGGCTTCGTCGAGAATGAAGAACCGCTCCGGAATGCTGCGTCCGCGAATGTAACAGAGTGCTTCTACTTCGATGATGCCGTTTTGAATCAACGAGTCGTAGGGCGCGGATGAGCCGTCGGATGAGAGCGGCATCGGCGAGTCGAAGCGGGAAGGCGGCCGGGTTTTCTTTTTCGCGAATGCCGGGTTAGGCACCGGGCGCATCAGCAAGTCCAGAGCGTCGTAAATCGGCTGCAACCAAGGGCGCATTTTTTCCTGCAAAGAGCCGGGCAAGAAACCGATTCCCTGCCCCATGGCCACGATGGGACGGCTCACCGTCAGTCCGCTGTAGCCATGGGCGAATACTTGGGCGAGTCCCGCCGCCACCGCCAGCAAGGTCTTGCCTGTGCCGGCCTGGCCGTAAGCGGTGACCAGCGAAATCTCCGGATCCATCAAGGCGTCGATGTAACATTGCTGGCCGAGGTTCATGGGCTTGATGGGGCGACCCTGCATGACCCGCAAACTCTCCGGCACACGCAGCCGGATGAATTCACCATTCACGGTAAAGCGCGCGGGCATGGTGGATTTTTCCGCTGTGGCCAGCAGGACATATTCATTCACTGCGATAGGAGGCGTGCGGTCGGGATCAATGACGATGCGCCCGGAACTGCTGAAGCGTTGCATCTCGTGCTGGGTGATCGTGATCCGAGCGATGTCCAGATTCGACACCTCGCGCGGCTCCACTTTGTCATGCAGATAGTCCTCGCACTCCATGCCGACGGCGCGGGCTTTGAGCTGCATGTTGATGTCCTTGCTGACGAGAATGACCTTCTCACCGATCTCCTCGGACAACCACATGGCGCAGGCGAGAATCCGGTGGTCCATCTGCTCCTGCGCCGGAAAAATGCGCTGGAAGTTTTGCAGCGATTTGTGCTTCCGCGCGCGCGCGGGATCGAACACCACCAGTCGCAAGCTTCCGCCGCCCTGGGTGGGCACGCCCCCAGTCACATCCGCATCCGGCGCGGCAAACACCTGCGTCAATGCGCGATGCACCTCACGGGCATTGGCACCGCGCTCGGTCAGCTCGTTCTTAAAGCGGTCCAGTTCGCTCAGGACATCCACCGGAATGCAGACTGCGTTGTCCTCGAATTTTTGCAGGCAGGCCGGGTCATGCAGCAGCACATTGGTGTCGAGGACAAATGTCTTCACCTGCGCGGCTTTCTTATTTGGCAGACTTCCATTGCGTCCGGGCTTGCGGGCTTTCCGGGAGCGCTGCGCGTTGTCTCCGGCATCATTCTTCAGTGAAGCTTCGGGCTTTGATTGACCGAGCAGTGAGGGAGGGGCAGAGAGAACGGGTTCGGAGAGCATGGGTTAGGGTTGGGTTGTTGGTTTACCGGGCTACTAGAGGCAACGCCGCCAGCAGAACAAAGTTCCGGTGGCGGCGCAGAGGCGGATGAAGGGGGGCATCCGAAAATTAATTAAGGTTTATGAAGTATTTCTTGTTTCAATGGCGATGAGCAAGCGGAAAATTTTTTTGAGCGCAGATTTTTCTGCAATATATTTTTTATCCACGGGAATTCGCTGTCAAATCCCACCGTCATTTGCATGGAGCCGCTTTGAGGCCACATTGACAGCCATCATGCTTTTTCGTCATTCCAAGGCTGATCTCTTCATTCCCGACCAATGTGATCCCGCCCAAGCTTTTGCTCGCGTCACACATCTCGGCATCGTCTCGCATCAGGATGACCTGGAGATCGCCGCCTATCACGGCATTGCGGAATGCTTTCGCAGCGAGAACTACTGGTTCGGCGGCGTGGTCGTTACCAACGGATCTGGCAGTCCTCGCGTTGGCCCTTATGGGCACTACACCGACGAAGAAATGCAGGATGTCCGCAAGCAAGAGCAACGCAAAGCGGCGTTTGTGGGCGAATACAGCATGATGGCCCAGCTCGGTTATCCCAGCGAGGATATGAAGCAGAAGCGCAAAACCGATGTCGCCGCCGATCTCCTGAGCATCCTTAAAATGACGCGCCCCCGTTTTGTCTATCTGCACAATCCTGCGGATCGCCATGACACGCATGTCGCCACTTTTTTGCGTTGTCTCGAAGCCCTGCGCGCGCTGCCCAAGGATCAGCGCCCGGAAAAAGTCTTCGGCTGCGAGGTCTGGCGCAAGCTCGATTGGCTCCTCGCTGAAGATAAAGAAATGCTCAAAGTGGACAATTATCCGCATCTCATCAGCGCCTTGCTCGCCGTCTTCGATTCCCAGATCAGCGGTGGCAAACGCTACGATCTCGCCGAGGAAGGACTACGTCGCGCGAATGCCACTTATTTTGATTCCCACACTGCGGACGCCACCAGCCTGCTGACCTTTGCGATGGACCTAACCCCACTCATTCAAGACGACACACTGAGCGTGGAAGACTTTACGTTAGGCTTCATCGACCGTCTCAAGAATGACGTGCGGGATCGGTTGCGGAAGTTTCAATAAGCCCAGTGTCCAAGAACTGAGAATGTCTTTCAGCATGTCAGCCCCAGCATCACGTCGCTTATTGCCCGGCTGGCAGCGCGAGATCCGCGGGCTTCACGCCCTGCTTGTAGCCGTTGAAACCATACATCCCGGGCCGGTATTCCCCCACATAATCAACGTCCGCTTTAACGGGCACTTCGAGGCCGAGCAACGAATACACCGCATTCACCACGAGTCGGCGCAGTCCTTCATTTTCAAAGTCGGTCGCCGCGCCCATCGTCGTGCAAAAGATCGCATTGGTGCGCCCGGAAGGATTGCTGTGGGTGCGCGTCCACGCCACGGGCATCATGGGATTGTTGATGCTCTGCTGTGACTTGTCGGCGCGGACTTTCGTGTAGGTCGCGGGCGGATCGCTGCGATTCATTCCGGTGAGCACCTGCCCGCGAACAAGCACTTTCGCATCGGGTGGCATATTGACTTCGTAAGTGCTGGAGTTGCCGAAGATATCGGCGACACCGTTCAGGATGGGATCGGCTTTCGCTGTCGGCTCGATGATGCCGCGCGTCGCTTCCATGTTGGGCGCACTCCAAAGTTTCACCCATCCGCTGCCGAAGACATTTTCCCCGAATTTTTGTGATGCGGCATAACTGCTGCCCGCTGGTGGCTTGAAGGCGTGCGTGGCTGTGCGGAGGCCAATGATGGGCACGCCCCTCAGGTAGGCATCTGCGAAATGCTTCATCTGCCCATCCGGCCACGCGCGGTAGCGGGTCAGCATCACGATGGCATCCGCTGAATCAAGCGCCTCGGCACCGGGCAAGCTCGTCATTACGTCCGGCTTGATGTTTCCGTCCGCGTCAACTGCGAAGAGCACGGTGCACTTGAACCCATGCCGCTGGCTGAGAATTTTCGCCAGCATCGGGAGTGATTCCTCGCTGCGGTATTCTTCATCGCCAGAGAGGAAGACGATATGCCGCCCCGCGCCCGGACCGGCCTTCGGCGGATACACCACCCAAGGATCATTCTTAGGCGACGGTAAGGAAGTAGTCGTCGATGGAACGGGTGCGCTCTCGACTGCGGTCGTTGCTGATGCGGCCGGACGCAGCACCTTGGCTTCACCAGCGAAGACACGGAGTTTCCAAGTGGTGAATTCGTAGCTGTCGTGGTGACAAAAGAGCGAAATAAGAAGCTGATCGGGAAACGCGGGGTGAGCCTGGACCTTTTTGCTGAGCTCGCGAAGGTTGCCGGTCCATTCGGTCAAGGTCTTGCCATCCCGTGTGATGGTCACGTGGCTCTGACCGCTGGCAGCGGTATCGCAGCGGACAATGATCGTCCCGTTCGCGGGCAGACCCTTAGGCCATGAATCGCCGAATTTGTTACTGATTAGCTTCTCACTCGGGGAATGAAAATAAAAAGGAACACTCGAAGGCAGGCTCTCAACGGGGAGGTCCAAATTGAAACCCCCTTCGCCATATTTCCGTTGGTAAGCCAACTCGATCTCATAGCTGCGCGCATCAATGGCCACGGGCGGGATGAGTTTCCCTGATTTGCCATCTGTCTGGTAGATAAGCGATCCGCCGGGGCTGCGGGACCAGTTGTTAGCGCCCGTATTGCCGGGCGCATCGACGCGGTCCTTCATCGGGTCGGTCAGCGCGAGGAGATCGATGGTTTGTTTGGGAGTGGAGTTGGCTGATGGCGAGGGGGTGGGTGTTGGCGGTTGAGCGACTAGCGAAGTGACGATGGCTGAAGGATCGGACTCGAGGACACATCGGAAGCCTAGGTGGTTTGCGCGCTCTATCGGCGAAAAACTCCCGCGGCGGGACGAGCGGAGAATTTCGCGCTGGTTACCAACCCACGGGGCACTTCGCGCTGTCCGATTCCCCGACGCACTAAACTTATCCTCGCACCACTGCCACACGTTGCCGCCCATGTCATACAGACCATACGCATTAGCCGGGAAGCTCCCCACAGGCGAGGTTGTTTCGTAGCCGTCCGTATAGCCCTCAACCCACTTCTCCTTTAGAAACTTCGCGTGAAACGCCTCATCCGCGTAGTTGCCGACCCTCTGAGGCGGCGGCCACACTTTCCCCCACGGAAAATCCACTACGTTTTGCCGATGTTTTTCTTCAGGCGTCGCACCCGTTTCCGGCGGCAGGCCCACGCCCATACTCCACTCCGCGTCTGTTGGCAGACGATACTTCGCGCCCTTCGGCAGTTTTGCTTCGGAGGTTTCCTTTTCCGTTAACCATTTACAAAATGCCTGAGCTTCGTTCCAATTAACGCCCACCACCGGATACTCCGGCTCCCTGCTCACAGGCACGCCATCC
>JAYVQB010000045.1:0-2941 GCA_043757085.1 Verrucomicrobiota bacterium | reverse complement strand
ACCAGCAAAACGGGTTGGGAGGATGAAGTCATGACGCTCGTCGCGCGTCGTGCGCGGGAGATGGGAATCACCTTTGATGAAGAAGCGCTGGTCATGCTGGTGCAGCTCGCGGGCGAGGACACGCGACAGCTCGACAACGAACTGGAAAAACTCAGTCTCTATCTCGGCAAAGCCGGGCGCGTGACCGTGGATGACGTGCGTGCGGTGGTGCCGTTGAGTCGCGCAGGAATCATTTTCGAGGTCGGCAATGCCATTGGAAAACGCGACCTGCGCCGCGCGTTGGAACTGCTGCGCACCTTGATTTATCAGGGGCAGAATCCCGTCGGCATTTTGCTCGGAGCCATCGTGCCGCGGGTGCGCAGCTTGCTCTTGGCGAACGATCTTATCACTGCCCATCCCAAACTACCGCGCCAGTCATATCCATCATTCGCCGGCGCGTTGGAGCGACTTCCCACGCATGAAACCGCGCATCTGCCGAAGAAAAAAGATGGCACCGGGCTGAACGTCTATCCTGTTTTTCTTGCGCTAGCTGAAGCACAGCGATTCAAGTCAGCCGAGTTGCGCGCTGCCTTGAGCGCCTGTTTGGAAGCGAACCTGAAACTCGTCACCACACAAATTGACGCGCAATTGGTGCTGGAGCGTCTGCTGATTGGAATGCTCGGCGGAAAGCCGACCAAGTAGGCGGCGTGATTCGTGTTATGTGAGAGCCTCCAGTATCTTCGATTTGACGGCGATTTCACTTGTTGAGCAGGTCATCGCGCAAAAAAACTGGCAGCCTGCTGACGAAGCATCATTTTACGCAGATCAGGCTGTGTGGGCGATGGATCACTTGCTGTTGGAACAGTGCATAGCTGCTGCCGAGTCGGCTTGGGCACTGGGTCGGCGTGATGCTGTGGTGGGTGAACTGCGCATCAAGGCTTACGGACTTGCCGCCTACCCGAAATGGCGTGATGCGGAAGGGGAAAAAGCGCCACGCAGCGGATTCGGAGTCGCGGGCTATAATTACAAGCTGATTGATTCGCGCAATCAGCGCCAACTTGTATCACTCGACACCCATGAGGCGTTGCAACTTCTCACGCAGATGCAAGGTCTGCGCCGCAGCCTTTTTGATTTCCAGTTCCATCTCCAGTGAACTGTTCTGCTGCTCCTTGAGTTCGAGGTCATTGATATTGCCGGCATCATGCAAACGTTTTTGTTCGCCAGCGCGATTTGCGCAGAGGAATCTGCCGTGAGCGGCTTGCCCAGCAGCGCGGCGCTCATGTCATTGGCCAGCGCAAGATCAACGCCAGTTCGCTGCCGCGCGTCATTTCGGACTTCTTTCATCAACGCACCCGAATCGCCCGACACACATGCGACCAGCATTGCGGGAATGACCGCCGCCAATATGCGGTGAGGAGCGGCGCATGATGTTTGAAATTATTTCGCCTTGGCCTTTTCGGCGATTTCCTTGAGGTATTTTTTTGGGTCTTTGTTGAAATCCTTGATGCAGCTCTTGCAGCAAAACTGGACTTCCTGATCTTCTACGACCAGCACGGCGGGCTTGCCCATTTCCCCGAGTTTTTCACCGGATATAATGCAGGTGGTGAGCGGGTAAGGCTTGGACTTGGCGTCCTCGGCAAAAGTGGCGAGGGCGCAAAATGAGAGGGCGATGAGAACGGTGGCGATTGGTTTCATAAAACTGTGATTTTATGGAAGTGGGTTTTTGTGATGTGATGCCGCTGCCACCGGTGGGGATGGCGGCGGATGTTGGCCGGTTCAGTTTACTTGACCTTCTTTTCCTTTTTTACGCAGCAGTCTTTGCCGCATTCTTTGCCGGCGTCTTTGCAGCAGGCGGCGCATTCCTTGCCCTTGTCTTTGCAGCACTTGTCACAGGCCTTGTTAGGCGTGTCGGCGGCAAAGATGGGGAGGGCAGCGAGCGCGAGGGCGGTGATGGCGAATTTAATAGTTTTCATGGTAGTATTTTGGTTTCTTTTTTGTATTCGCAGCAGCTTCTAGTGGCCTTTTTAACTGGAGCCTCAGCCTGCGCGCAACACAGACAGACAGGAGTTCCTATCAAAAGTGTCAAAGCAAATGCCAAAAAACGCGATTTCACTATGTGATGTGTAACCCCATTAAGAGGAATGTTCAAAACATTTTCTGGCCACTCATTTGCCGGCGTCGCTCCACCAGACCGTGATCGAGTAAGGCTGACGTGACTCCAATCGCTGCCAAGTCTCGATCCTCCCGCTTTCGTCCACGCGCAACATCGCGGAGGCGCGCGCCAGAATCGGTGGGTTGTCGAGCAATGTCGCTCCGCCCTGGTCGCAGCGGCGCATCTCGCGGTCAATCAAACGGTAAGTCCGGGGCGTATCAACTCCTCCAGTCCTGCCATAGATCACCAGCCGACCCGGCGCCAGCTCCGCTTCCAAAAAATCCCGCACTGCAGCCAGCCCGCCTGTGGCAAATATCTTGTCGATATCCCGCATAAACTGCTCGCGTGATCCCAGTTCCAGTGGCGGCATTTTGCTCTGCGGCAGTTCCGTATTGGAGTTGCCGGATGACTGGCCTGACGGGGATGATGTTTGCTTGAAAGACATCACCATGATGGCCCCGATCAGAAAAATCCCGAAGGCGAAAACTAGGAAGCTGGACAGCTTGGTCATATAAAGCAGGCAATGCGCGTCAGACAGTGACTATGGACACGGCTGACCACAGATTGCAAGCACCCATGAAGGCCTCTCGCTGCGGCCCAGCTCGCGACGATTGTGATTTTATTTGCGAATCCGCCCAGCGCCGACTCGTTATGCTCACCATGCGCACCCCACTCGTCCTCCTTCTCGTTCTCGGACTCGTCTTCAATGTTCGCGCCGAGCCTGAATTCCCACTCGCGGAAGACTCCAAGCCCCACGCTGAAATCCCGCACGGCGAACTCATCAAAGGCCAATACACCGCGAAGGAAGGC
>JAYVQB010000044.1:0-11568 GCA_043757085.1 Verrucomicrobiota bacterium | reverse complement strand
GCTGGCACAGGCGATGTCTCCCACAATTCCCTTTGTGGAAACGCGAGTGGATGGAGGCGGGCTTCCCCGCTTTCCAGCCATTGCTTGAGACGTGACCGGCTGTCCGGTTCCGCTACAGGATTCATGCGCGGCTCTTCGTGGTCACGGCATCGGGTTCCGACTCACGGGTTCCACCGAGAAGCAAATCAATGTCCTCGTCGGAAAGCGCATCCACATCCACTTCCGCAGCAGGCGCGGATTCAACTACGGCTGCCGGTTTCTCAGCAGTTGCAGTCGCCGTTCCACCTCCGAGATGTTCCGCGATAAGTGCGGCGATCTGTCCGATGGTTCTGGCGCGCATCAGGCTCGTGGGCGGCAGAGCCACACCAATCGAGCTTTCCAGCAGGTTTTCAATTTCCACGCCCATCAGCGAATCCAATCCGAGATCGGTCAAGGGCTGATCGTTGCGCAAGCTGTCGGGCTTCACGCGAAGCACGGAACCCACGACATCGCGCACAGCCTGACCGATGACATCATCGCGTTCTTCTGCGGACGCCGCTTGAATCTTACCTCTCCAGTCGCTGGTTCCGCCGCTGTTCTCCTGCATCTCCACGCCGGAGGCAAAGATGCGTTCGACGAGCGGATTTTCCAACATACCGCGGAACGACTGGCCCCACTTTGCCCAATCCACGCGGATCGCAGCGACTTGAGTGGAGTGCGACGTGAGGAAAGATTCCATCAGGGTGGTCACTTCGCGCGGAGCGAGTGCGGCCGTGCCCTGACGGGCAAGGAATTCCGCGACGCGTTCGTTACGCGCCACATAACCTTCGCCACCGAGCACGCCCCAGTTGATCGCCAGCGCAGGAAGACCCAGCGCGCGGCGATGATGCGCCAGCGAATCAAGGAAGGCATTGGCTGCCGCGTAGTTGCCTTGCGCGGGGTTGCCGAAAATACTGGAGACCGAGGAGAACAACACGAAGCAGTCGAGATCGAGATCCTTCGTGTTCTCGTGCAGTAACCATGCGCCGTGAGCCTTCGGTGCCATGACCACACGCACCCGTTCGCTGTTGAGCGCGGACAGCGGCGCATCATCAATGACCATCGCCAGATGGAACACGCCCTTGAGCGGAGTGCGCGATTTGCGCAGCGTGGCGATCATGCTCTTCACATCTTTCGGCGAACCAATGTCCGCCTTGACGACGGTGATTTTAATTCCTGCTGCCGTGAGTTTTTCCACGAAGGCGATGGCCTCGGGTGTCGAAGCGCCACTGCGACTGGTGAGAACCAAGTGACGCGCACCGCATTCCACAAGCCATTCGGAGAGCACTCGGCCAAAGCCGCCAAAACCTCCCGTGATAAGATAGGCGCCATCGGGTTTGACCTCGAACGGCGGCAGGGGCGGCTCGCCCTTGTGCTGCACAAACGCATCCGCGAAGGCCACGATGACCTTGCCCGTGTGCTTGCCGCCCGCCATGAGACGGAAGGCCGCATCAATGCGGCTCGCGGGGAACGAGCGGTAAGGCAGCGCGGTGAGTGCGCCTTCCACGACGAGATCAGCGATAGTCGCGAGCAGTTCGCGAGTTTGTTCCGGATCACCCGCGAACACGGCATCCATGGCCACGACGTGGAAGGAGGCGTTGCGACGCAGACCCCAGAGCGGCAGGCGCGAGTTTTGATAAATGTCGCGTTTGCCGATTTCGACAAATCGCCCGGACTCCGCGAGACAGGTGAGGCCCATCGGGATCGCTTCAGATGCGAGAGCATTAAGCACGACATCCACGCCTCGGCCATTGGTCAGTTCCATTACGGATTCTGCGAAGTCGCCTTTGCGCGAATCAATGACGTGTTTGACGCCGAGGGTTTTCAGAAGGTTGCGCTTCGTTGCACTTCCGGCAGAGGCAATGACCTCAGCACCCAGATGATGCGCGATTTGAATGGCGGCCATACCGACGCCACCGGCACCGGCATGAACCAGAATCATCTCGCCCTTCTTCATGCGGGCCACGGTTTTCAAGGCATACCATGCGGTCATGAACACGACCGGAAGCGTTGCGGCTTCTTCATAAGTCAGGTCGGATGGCATGGGGCGCATGTCCGTCGCTCTCGCCAGCGTGTGCGTGGCAAGACCAAAGACAGCGAGACCAAAGGCGCGATCTCCTTTTTTCAGATGTTTCACCTTGGAACCCACCGCCACCACTTCGCCGGCCACTTCATCGCCGAAGATGCGGGCGTCCGCAGTTTCCGCGGGATAGAGCGCGAGAGCTTTGAGCACGTCGCGGAAGTTCATCCCGGAGGCTTTCACCTTGATTAAAACTTCGTCCGGTCCGCAGACCGGCATTGTGAAGGGTGTGAAACGCAGACTGTCGAGCAATCCACGTTCGCGCGATTCGAGACGCAGCGGCACGGTGGCTTCGAGCTTCTGTTCGCGCACGGGTAGGCCGCGTGTGAGGCGTTGCGCATAGCGGGCTTCGCCGCGCAGTGCGATTTCGCGTTCGGAGTTTCCGTGCAGCAGTTCATGCCAGAGCAAATCATCGTCAGATTTTGCAACGACAGGCGGCAAGTCAATGCAGCGGCACGAGTAGCTAGTATGCTCGCTGAGAATGACGCGGAAGATGCCAATCGCCGGAGCCTGGGCCACGGAGGTCGCGCCCATGTCACGGCCCGCTGGCTGAGCACCGCGCGTGATCATATCAAAGCGCAGCTTGGCCACGGGCATGGTTTCCTCAAGCGCGTGCGTGAGATGCAGCAGCGAATCCGTGCCCATCAGCGCATCTTCACTGTTCATGCCGGTGACTTCATCAAGCGTCCACAAATAAACGAGGTGCTCCGGCGCGGCGTCTTTGATTGATTCGGCAAAGAGCTTCTTCCAATCTTCCGGTTCCTCAGCGCGAATCGTGTAGGCATCGCCCGATTTCGCAAACTTCTTGCCGCGGCGCACAATGCGGCAACGAGAGCCGGCGGCTGTGACTTTGGCGGCAATTTCTTTACCCAATCCTGACTCATCCGCAAAGACGATCCACGATGATTCAACTGGCGCGTCAGACGCGGCGGACTCTGTATTTTTTTCCGCAGCGGCCTTGCGAGCGAGCACGGCGATTTGTCCTTCACCACCTTCGGGGCCGTGCAATCCGGGGATGGAGAGGGTCTGGACAAAGCCAACATCACGCAAAGCTTTTTCCCATTGCGCGCGCTGCATGAGCGGCTGCTCGGGGCGCAAGTCATGGTCGGTAAGATGCCACCAGCCGCTGGTCAATCCGAAGACGGCTTCCGTCCACAATTGCGGAGTGGCCACATCTACGAACATCAGGGTGCCGTCGGGCCGCAACACTTCATGAAGAACCTTGAGCGTGGCTCGGACATCGGCCACGGCATGAAGCACGTTGGTGCCGACAATGAAGTCATAGGCGTCGGCCTCAAAACCTTGATCGAGAGCGGATTTTTCTAGGTCGAAGATTTTGTATTCAACTTCCGGGAAGGCGGCCAGCTTTTGATTGGCACCAGGGAAGAAGCCTGCAGAGACATCGGTGAAAGTGTAGCTGTGCAATCCACGCTCCAACAGCGGCAGCAATTGCGCGGCAAGTCCGGCAGTGCCGGCACCGATTTCGAGAATGCGCAGTCCGCGTCCTTCCGGCAGATGGCTGGCGGCCTCGCGTAGCGCGGCGGTGATGCTGGCCATCCAGTGACTGGAGAGCAAGCCGTCACCATAGAAGTGATCCAGCAATTCGGAGTTGGCTCCGCCGAACAAAATCTGCACGGCATCTTTTTCTCCACGAAGAATCGGACCGAGTTCACCACAGGTGGACGCGCAGAGGAGACCCTCTGGGAGATGGCCGGAATGGTTGGAGATAAAATCACACAGGGCTTTTCCTGCGGAATCAGCGGCGGCATTGAACTTGGCCGTTGCTTTGTAAGTATCGCCCTGCGCAGTCAGGAGGCCACGGGCGGCGAGCTTGTTCATTAGTCGCCCAAAAACTTTTAGCATCGGCGCGGCGATGCCGAGTGACTTGGCGGTGAATCCGGCTTTCGCTTTCACGTCCACGCCCATTTCCCGCAGACCGTGCGCGAGTTGAACAGCGGCCAGATCGTCCTCGGCAGCCATCACGCCTTCTAGTTCGGCGTAACCGCGAATGGAAATAATTTCTTCAAGCGTCGCGGTGGCCGCATCGCGGAGTTTTTCCAGCGGCAGCGGTTGAGCTTTTTCAGAAACCCGGTCGGAAGCCGAGCGTTCCCAATCCACATGATAAAGCAGATCACGACCTGCGCCCGATGAACCGGGGCGTCGGGCGGCGGCCATGCTGATGGCGCGGAATCCATCCACGAGGACACAAGGTTGTCCGGCTTCATCATAGAGCGCGATTCTGCCTTCGATGAGTTCTTCATTGAAGTGGAGCACGCGCGCATTGACGCGGCTGGATGCGCCGGGTGAGCGCAGGAAAAGAATCTTGGCGAAGCGCACGGGGAGCTTCATCTTCGCGCGGCGATCTTCGACCGACTTCGCGCTGGCGGAGAACACATGTAGCGCACCATCAAGGAGCACGGGATGCAGCGCGTATTCACCGGCGCGTTTACCGATGGCTTCAGACAACGCCACACGACCGGTGGACTTTCCGCCGCCCGCAGCGATCTCACGCAGCGGTTTGAACTCATCGCCATAGCGCAGTCCGAGATCACTCATGTGACCGTAGAATTCGCCAACGCCCTGAGCTTCCATGTCTGTGCCGGGACTTTGCCAGACAGTGTTCGCAAAGGATGATTCGGTGCGCTCGCTGCGCATGGAGCCGATGACGTGAACCGACCAAGTCGCCGTGTTCTCGAACTTGCTCTGAATGGTGAATGTGCGCTCGCTGGGTTCATAGGTGAGTTCCATCACCATGCCTGAGGGCGGATCGGGCAAAATGAGCGGCTTGCGAATTTCAAAATCTTCGATGGCAAACGGGCGACCTTCAAACAACTGCACGCCAGCTTCCAAGACCATTTCGACAAAGGCTGCGGCGGGGAAGATGATATGGGTGTCAACCTTGTGATCTTTGAGGAAGGCCATGTGCCGGTTGTCGAGACGGGAGAGCCATGTCGGAGTGGCGCGAGGAAGGCGCGCGTCGAGCAAGCCCTTGCCGCCGGGTGCCATGCGTCCGTCGCGGAGTTCAGCGGATTCGTGCCACCAGCGGCTCCGGTCCCACGAATAGGCGGGCAGCGAAAGGAACTCCCGCGATGGAGTCATGGCAGAGAAGTCGAGGGCGACACCGGCGCGATGCAGAGAGAGCGCAGCAGCGAGGAAGGAATCATGCTCGCGCTCGCGACGCGTGGATGAAGTGACCGGCGCTTTTTGTCCGCGCGCGGTAAGGCATTCCTGAATCGAGATGGAGAGGGCGGGATGGGAACTGATTTCCAGCCACACATCAACGCCGAATTCTGCGATGGCATTTACTGCGGAGACAAATTGAACGGACTGTCTGATGCCGCGACCCCAATGGGCAGCGACGCATTCTTTACCGGCGCAGCGCTGACCGCTGACGGTGCTGAAGAATGGAACCGTCTCGTTTTGCGGCTTGAGATCGGCGAGCGTTTTCGTCAAGGCATCGGCAGCAGGCTGCATCAACGCATGGTGGAACGGATGATCCACCCGGACAAAGCGGGCGAACACGCCCTTGGCTTCGAGTTCAGTCATCAGTGGCTCCAGCGCTGCGCGAGGGCCGGAGAGGGTCAGTGATTTGGGGCCGTTGAAGGCCGCGATGCTGACGGCGCCACCGTGTTGTGCGATCAAGGCAGTGGCCTCGCTTTCAGAAAGACCGACGGCAAGCATGGTGCCTGCACCACGAGCGCATTCATGCATGAGACGGGCGCGGAGGACGATGATGCGCGCACCTTCTTCAAGGCTGACGATTCCGGCGGCGCAAGCCGCAGCGATTTCGCCGACGCTGTGGCCGACGATGGCGGACGGGATCACGCCCATGGATTTCCAGAGTTCGGCGAGCGAAACTTGCATGGCAAAAATCGCGGGCTGCGCGATCTCGGTCTGCTGGAGTTTGGAACTGGCTTCATCGCGGGCGAGTTCTTCCAGAAGAGAGAACTTGGCGTGCGGCTTCATGGCGGCGGCGCAGGCTTCCATGGTCTTGCGGAACACGGGTTCGTTCTTCATCAACTCCTGGCCCATACCCCACCACTGCGGACCCTGCCCGCTCATGACGAAACCGATGCGGGGCGCGTGTTCAGGGCGCGGAGTGAACGAGTTTTGGAACTGGCTCTTGGAAGGTTCAGTTGAGAACGACTGCAGTTCGTGAACCAATTCTTCGGATGACTTTGCGGCAATGGTGATCCGGTGGGCGTGATGATTGCGTCGCGCGCCCAGTGAGTAAGTCAGTGCTGGAAGTAGCGGTGAAGTGCCATTGTTTTTTTCATGCTCATCAATCCATTCGCTCAAGCGCCAGGCTGCGCCCTGCAGCGCTTTTTCCGAGCGGGCAGACAAAACGATGGGCCATGATCTTTCCGAAACGACGGCCTGGCTTTTTTTCTTGGCCGGTGCAGGCGCTTCTGCAAGAATGACGTGCGCGTTGCCACCGCCGAAGCCGAAGGAATTGACGCCGACCATGCGCGGGCCTTCAGTCTTCGGGAACGGCTCCATCTTGACTGGCACGCGGAGTTTCAATGCGTCCAAATCAATGTGCTCATTCGGCGTGGTGAAATGCAAACTGGCAGGAATCTGCGCGTGTTTCAGAATGAGCATCCCTTTGATCAAGCCGACGATGCCAGCGGCAGTTTCCAAGTGGCCGAGGTTGGATTTCACCGAACCGATGGGCAGAGGAGAATCAGAACTGCGGTTTTCACAGAGCGCGTTTGCGAGAGCTGTGGCTTCGATGGGATCACCTACTGCGGTTCCGGTTCCGTGGGCTTCGACATAACCGACGTGCGCGGGATTGATCCCGGCATCGGCGCAGGCATCGCGCACCAGTTGCTCCTGCGCTTCAGGACTAGGGAGGGAAATTCCGTTCGTGTGACCGTCTTGATTCAGTGAAGAACCAACGATGACACCTTGAATTGGATCGCCATCGGCGATTGCCTGTGAGAGCGGCTTCAGCAACACTATGCCAGCTCCTTCGCCACGGACGAATCCATTGGCACTGGCATCGAACGCGGCACATCTGCCATCGGGAGAAAGCATCCCGGCCTGAGAGAATCCAATGAAGCCATCGGGAGTGATCATCACGGTCACGCCGCCAGCCATGGCCATTTTGCATTTGCCTGAGCGGATTTGTTCGACGGCAATATGCACGGCGGTCAGCGCTGAAGAGCAGGCTGTATCCATCGACATGCTCGGCCCCTTGAGATTGAAGCAATACGAAATGCGATTGGCCGCGATACTGTGGGCATTGCCAGTCGGAGAGTGAGCGCTGATCCCCGTGCGGTCGGTGGAGCCGCCCTGAATGTTTTGATAATCATTGTGCGAGACGCCGACGAAGACCCCAATGTCAGTTCCCTTGTCCAAATCCAAAATCACGCCCGCGTCTTCCATCGCTTCCCATGCGGTTTCGAGAAGCAAGCGCTGCTGGGGATCGATGTAGGGAGCCTCGCGAGGCGAGATGCCAAAAAACTGCGGATCAAACTGATCGATCTGATCCAGAAATCCGCCGCGCTTGGCGATGGTTTTTCCGGCGATGCCCGGCTCGGCATCATAAAAACGCTCCACGTTCCAGCGATCAGACGGCACTTCAGAGACCACGTCCCGTTCCTCGACCAGCATCTTCCAAAAGGATTCTTTGTCATTGATTGAGCCTGGGAACCGGCAGCCGATTCCGATGATTGCGATAGCTTCTTTTTCCATGTGTTTTGTGCAAATAAAGTGAACATGACTATTGTGTCAGTTCTTTGGATGAGGCAAGCTTAAGTTCCAAGTTGCATATTGCATGCTTTTTACATGATTGAAACGAGGAATTCCGTGCACCGACTGTGACTAAAAATGTTTCGAGGTTGATTTCAGTGGCTGCCGGAACGAGATGGCCAAGATGCGGATTCCATCAACACCAGAATGAAGCACATCTTACTTCTTCCCTTTGGCACCTCGGGAAGCGTTTTCCCTTTTATCTGGCTGGGGCGCAAACTGATTGAACGCGGCCACCGGGTCACGATGATTACTTCGCCCCTTTATGAAGCCGGCGCCCGACAGGCGGGACTTGAATTTCTGGCTCCTGATGGTGATGAACTTGAGACCATGCTGGCTGATCCGGCCATGTGGATGCCCGGCGGCGGAACAAGGGTGGGATTTATTCATGCAGGCAAGGCCGCCAAATCATACTGCGCTGCTGTCGAAAAAGTATTTACTGAGCAGGGCAAGCCCGACTTGTTGCTGGCTCCGATGGTCGCTTTCGGTGCCCGGCTCGCGCGGGAAAAGCATCAAATACCACTGATCACCGTGCATTTGCATCCTGCGGCCATGATGAGTGCCGCCGAGGTGCCGCTGGTTTATCCAAGCATACGTTTGTTGCGCGTGCTTCCCTATTGGCTGCGCCGGGCCTGCTTCGCTCTGCCGAGTCCCTTTGATCAATTCGCGTTGCCTGCGGTTCGTCAGGCTTGTCTTGAGGTCGGTGTCACACCGCCGCGCCGACTTTGGAAAACGTGGCATCATTCGCCTGACGGCGTGTTGGCGCTTTACCCGGACTGGTATGGACGACCGCAGCGCGACTGGCCTCACAACACCTTTCAATGGGATTTCCCGCTGGAGGATATGGCGCAGGAATTTCCTCTGGAATCAAAACTGGCGCAATTCCTTGATGCTGGAGAGAAGCCCGTGCTCTTCACCGCTGGTTCGGGACATTTGCATGCCCGCGCTTTTTTTGAAACCGCGACCAAGCTGGTCACTCATGCCGGGTGCCGCGCGGTATTTTTGACCAAGGCATTGGACCAAGTTCCCGCAGAACTCCCGGACTCCATCTTTGTCAGTGCTTATGCGCCGTTCAGCCAGCTCCTGCCGAGGTCGCGCCTGATGGTTCACCACGGTGGCATCGGAACACTTTCGCAATGCATCAAGGCGGGTGTGCCCCAGCTCATCGTCGCCATGTCACTGGACCAGCCCGACAATGCTGAGCGCATTGAAAAAATCGGCGTGGGCCTGGGAATGAAGTCCACCCGCTTCACTTTTGGCAGAGCCCTGCCTCTGTTTAAACGCTGTCTGGATGATGAGAGCCTGCGTCTCCAAGCTGTGAAATTTGCCGAGCGCTTGCGTCAACAGCCGGATACCGCGGGACTCATACGGTGGCTGGAGTCGGTGAGTATCCTGCCTTCAGGACGTGACCAATAGTATTGATAAATTGCCCATGCACTCCTTGCCCCCCATCAACGCTGCCGCCATCATCGACTGGACACCATGAAGTTGCTTACACCGAGAGAATCCTATCTTTGGCTCAAGGCTCTGTGGGATCACCGGCAGAATTCACGCATGTCGCGCAGCCGGTTGGAAGTGGCGCAGATCAAAAAATTTCGCCAGCTCGTTGCGTTCGTCCAGAATCGTTCGCCGTATTATCGCGCCATCATTCAGGAGCGGGGCATCAACCCGCAGACCTGCGTCCCCACGGATTTTCCGATCCTGACCAAGGAGAAAGTCATCGAGCACTTTGACGAAATTGTCACCGATCCCTGGATCAAGCGCCGGGACATCGCCGATTTCCTATCCCGTTCAACGGACCCGGAGGAATTGTTTGAGGGACGTTACCATGTGCTGCACACCTCGGGCACATCGGGCACGGTGGGATATTATGTTTTCTCGCACGAAGCCTGGATCAAGGGCTCCTGTCATGTGGTGCGGATTTCGCCTCTGAGCTGGCGGCGACGAACCGCATTCGTCGCCGCTACCCGCGGCCATTTTGCCGGGAGCAGTCTGATGCTTACCGGCAATCACGGCACCAACAATCTGTTTTACGACGTGCGCATGTTCGACGTCGGCCAGCCCTTGCCGCAAATCATTGAGGGACTGAACAAATTTCAGCCGCATGTCCTGACGGGCTATGCCACGGTGCTCAAGATGCTGGGCGAGGCTCAGGAACGAGGCGAACTCCGCATCAAGCCCACCCAACTGGGCAACGGCGGCGAAGCCCTGCTGCCTGATGTGAAGTCCTATCTCGAGCGCGTCTTCCGGGTGCCGGTGATGAACGCCTACGCCTCCAGCGAGCACCTTTACATGGGCATGACTCTGCCCGGCGTGGACGGCATGCACCTACTGGAGGACGACTTGATCTTCGAGCTGGGCGCGGACCACACCTGCGTTACGAACCTGTTCAACGATGTCATGCCCCTCATCCGCTACCACATGGATGACGTGTTGGTCCCGGACTCAACCGGGCACAGCCGCTATCCTTTCACGCGGGTGAAAGAGATCGTGGGGCGTCAGGAAGATGCGCTTGTTTTTACCAACCGGCACGGCACCGACGATTTCATTCATCCGATTGTGATAGTCGAACTCGTCGTGCGGGGGCTGAACGCCTGGCAGATAGTTATTGAAAGCAAGACCTCATTCCGCATTCGCGCCCGGCTCGATGACGGTTTGACTGGCAATGAATGCCGGGAGACAGACAGACGCATTCGCGAAACACTCAACGCCATCCTTGTGGAGAAAGACATGCAGAATGTGCAGTTTGAAATCGAGCACGTGAAATCACTGGCGATCGATCCGGCAACGGGCAAATTCCGTCTTGTCATCCGCGAACAGTGCCCGGAACGGCAGCACACCCTAGCAAGCGCTTGCTAGAGCGAAGACAAGGTCTCGCGTCCACGACGCTTGCCTTCGGGATCGTCTTTTCCGATGTCGGGCAAGGCCAGACCTTTTTTGATGTATTGCTTGGCATCATCATTCTGGCCCATTTGGGCGTAGGTCCTGCCCAGTTCAATGTAATGAATAGGACGGTTGGGGTTGAGCTTGATGGCTTCTTGAAAACATTTGACGGCCTCCTCATTGGTGGCATCGGGAACCTTTCCGTAAAAGACGCGGGCTAGCGTTCGTTTCACCATCCCGATATTGGCCAGTCGCTGGTTCCAGCAACCCAGAATGTGCCAGGCCAGATCTTTGTGGCAGTCAAGGGAGATGGATTTATCGACCGCTGATTTGACTTCACGCGAGGCTTCCATTTGCGCTTTATTGTCTAGCAGGGGTATCATCTTGGCATAGCTGATTGCCACGGACAGGTGGGCCTCTGAGTCATTCGGCGCCAGGGAGACGGCGCGCCGGGCATAAGATTTTCCAACGACGCCAAGCTTGAGTTTTTCATCGGGGTCAGTCTCGTCAGCCATCAGATGACGGTATTGACGCGCGATGCAGAGCAGCAGCGGCACATCACCCGGCTCCAGTTTTTCCGCAGGCAGATAAAAGGTGAGCGCTTCTTTTGGCTTGAATTTCAAGTCGAAAACATCCCCCTGCTTTATCAAGTCACTCGCAGACTCTCCTCCCTGTGCACCTGCCGGGGCGATGAAACAGAGAGCCAGAAAGAGTGCCTTGAATGCCGGGGTGTGTTTCATGGGAGATTCTATTTGGGTTATCCTTGAGACATTGAATCTTCGTGATCGTTGAATATTCTTCTTATACACAAAGGTGGCAGCTGGGGGCAAGGG
>JAYVQB010000043.1:0-2955 GCA_043757085.1 Verrucomicrobiota bacterium | reverse complement strand
CTATCAAGCAATGGGTCGCACAAAACAAAAACGCGGACGCCATGATCCTCCATTATCCAGCCGCACTCCTTCCCGTGTGGCGTTCACTGCGCGGAGCTCGCAGGCCAAAGATCGTGATGATGGAGCATCATCCCAACACGCTGAAACGCCTCCATGAATGGCTCCTCAGCGCGCTCGCATTTATCTTGGGCGATGGCGTGGTCTATAATACCGAGTCCTATCGCACCCAGGTGCAGCGCAGGCTCGGTCCTCTATTCCGTTCTCAGCGAACCACGATCATTAACAATGGACTCGATCTTGATCGCTATCGCCGTCCCGCAGTAGCGACTAACGCCGGACGAGATACTTACACCATCGGCATGTCCGGGCGCATGATGCCCGTCAAAGATTACCGCACGCTGTTGCTGGCATTTGCGCGTCTGTCGAAAAACAATTCGCAGCTCCAAACCCGACTCGAACTCGCGGGAGATGGCCCCATGCGTCAAGAACTCGAAACTCTCGTCAGTGAGCTAGGCATTGCACGTCAGGTCACTTTCCTCGGCCTGCTGCCACAGGACGATCTCATCCGGCGCATGTGGCAATGGGATGTCTTCTGCCTCTCCACATTTGGCGAGACTCAAAGCCTCGCTCTCATGGAAGCGATGGCTTGCGGCCTTCCATGCCTGTCCACCAACGTCTCCGGCGTGAAAGAAGTCATCACGCACGGCCAAAATGGACTACTCATTGAACCTGAAGACGTGGAGGCGATGACTAAGTCTCTGTCCAATCTCGTGAACCTTGACCTGCGCACTGCACTCGGACAGACAGCGTTAATGACCGCTGAATCGCGATTTTCGGCTACTGCCATGTGGAATAATTATAGAAAATATCTTGAAATATTATAATTAGTGAGGTATTGTTACAAATTTAAGAATCATTATCAAGGAATGTCTCATTTATCAAAAGCTTACCGATTCGCCGTCCGCCTCCTTGCTCAAGGAGGCTTCTCGCGCATTGCCCGCAGCTTGAAGTGTGGCTCCCCCTCCATTTTGGCTTTCCACGGTCTGCGCGAAGACCGCGATTGCAGCCTGCTGGACAACAGTTTGCATACCAAGCAATCCGTATTCAAAAACATCTGCCGCCACCTCGCAAAAAATTACAAAGTCCTGCCTCTCGCCGAGATCGTGGATCACCTGAATGCTGGCCACACAATGCCGGATCGCAGCGTCGCGCTCACCTTTGACGACGGCTACGAATCCAATCACCAGCTCGCCTATCCGATTCTTCAACAATTCGCACTGCCAGCCACGATTTTCCTCACCACGGGCTACATTGACCGCACCGAGCGTCTCTGGTTCCATCGTTTGGAATGTTCTCTGATAAATGCGCACTGCAAATCCGTGACGCATGGGAGGTCGGAGCTAAAGTTGAATTCTACATCTGCCCGCGCACATGCGCTGTCGGTTCTCGCCACCTATCTTAAATCTCTGCCGCAGGAAAAAATAACATCCGCGCTCGAAGACATCGAGACGCGTCTTGAATTTTCTTTATCCGATCTACCATCCGCGCTCCAACCGCTATCATGGGATCAAGTGCGTGAAATGCGCGACAGCGGACTCATCGAATTCGGTGCGCACACTCATCGCCATCTGATCTTGGGACGCTGCAACACAGAAACAGCGCGCTTTGAAATCACTCAATCCCGCGACCGCATCCACGCTGAACTCGGAGTAGCTCCAAAACTCTACGCTCATCCCAATGGTCAGCCCGGCGACTACGAAGCGGAAACAGCAATGCTTCTCGAAGAAGCGGGCTTCATCGGCGCAGTCACCATGTCACCTGGCTTCGCTCAAAAAGGCGGCAACTCCTTCACGATACCCCGCTACGGAGCGATGGAATCAGTGCACGATACCGAAGCCACGGTATCCGGAACTTTTGAAACCCTTAAAGAATGGAGGCGGGCTTTCACAGCCTGAAAATCAGCATGTGTGGTTTCGCCGGACATTTCGGATTCCAAAACGCCGCCGACTCGCATCGCGACGCGCTGACTCGCATGGCACGCAGACTCGCGCATCGCGGGCCGGACGGCGAGGGATTCTGGTTTGATGAATCGGCTGACATCGGCCTCTGCCATCGTCGTCTGGCCATTCTCGATCTCACAGAAGCGGGACAGCAGCCGATGATTTCCTCCAGCGGACGCTTCGTCATCGCGTTCAATGGGGAGATCTATAACTATGCCGAATCGCGCAAAGATTTGGCTGCGGCAGGACATACCTTCCGTGGTCATTCAGATACCGAGACCTTGGTCGAAGCCATCGCCGCATGGGGACTGGAACCAACACTGAAACGCTGCGCCGGCATGTTTGCTTTTGCTCTGTGGGACCGCGTCGAGCGAAGCCTCACGCTAGTTCGCGACCGCATGGGCGTGAAGCCGCTTTACTATGCCACGACGAACAAATCCATTTTGTTCGGCTCGGACATCAGCGCCATTGCGGCGCATCCGGCATTCAATTCGCGCGTCGATCGGCAAAGCCTCGCGGCCTATACGCAATTCAACGCCGTCCCTGAACCTACTTCGATTCTCGAAGGCGTGCGCAAACTCGCGCCGGGCACCTGGATGAAGTTTGATCGCGATGCGAATGACAACCTTCGCTCCTCGACAGAAACCTACTGGTCGCTGCGTGATGTCGCAGAGCGATCAAAGAAAGAAGGCTTCATCGGAAGTGAAGAGGAAGCCGTGAACGAACTCGAAGCGCTGCTTCAGAAATCGGTGCAACGTCGGCTTGTTTCCGATGTTCCCGTGGGCGCATTCCTCTCCGGTGGCGTGGACTCTGCGACAGTGGTTTCCATCATGCGGCAAGTCAGCACCCAGCCCGTGAGCACGTTCACGATTGGAAGTGCCGATGCCGATTACGATGAATCGGACATGGCCCGCCGCATTGCGAAACATCTCGGCTGCGAGCATCACGAATGGAT
>JAYVQB010000042.1:0-2959 GCA_043757085.1 Verrucomicrobiota bacterium | reverse complement strand
GCATGCCCGAGGAGGTGAGGTGCCGCAGGAGGGCGAGGTCTTTGGGTCGGGCGATGAGGAGCTTGACGGCGGCGAGATCATGCGGATCAAGGGCTTGGGCAGTGGGGCATTCGGGCACGGGGACAAGGCGTCCTTGCCAGCCAGTGGGCAGGGTTTCAAAAATGGATTCGCGCAGAATATCGGCATGGTAGCCGTGGCGGCGGTAGTAAGGTTGCTGCTCGCCAAGGGCTTGTTGCAACATGGTGCTGGTGAGTTCATCAAAGGGCTGGGGGCAGATGTCTGCATCGTAAGTGCTGGCCAATGGCGCGTCCGGCAGTCCAAGCTGAGGGAAACTGGCCAGTAGCGATGCGGAACCGAGGACGAGAAACTGGCAGTCCTCAGCCAAGGCAGAGGCGGCTCGCATAAGGTGCTGGAGGGCGGCGAGGGTCATGCGTGGGCTGGTTCTGGCAACACGCCGGCAAAGGGCGAGCAGCTTTTCAGGGGTTCGGCATCGGCATTGTCCGTGGCGAGCCAGATGAGGAAGTCATTCATGGCGGTGGCGGACGTCCGGGCGTTGATGATGCGGCTGCGCCATTCCCGCAGGGCTGCGGGATGCGTGCGCCCCCATTTCTCCCAGCGATCCAAGTTTTCCAGCGCGATGGCGAACCCGTCTGGATGCGCACGCAAGTGCTCCGCGAGGTGTTGCCAGCGCATGGGATCCTTGGGTTGAAAATGGGGATCGGGAAAAGTCATGGGGTGGTGTCCTTCTTTTTGGGCAGGGCGAAGCGCTTGAGATACGAGAGGAAGGCCAAAGCTTCAGTGGTGGCGCGTTGCAAGGTGTGGCTGTCTTGGACGACCAAGTAGTTGATGAGTTGGTGTCCATCCGGTGCTGGTGAGCGGTGGCCTTGGTTGTTCACTACATTGAGGATACGACGCTCCTGCAAGTGTTTGGCAATACCTGCGAAGGCGGCTTTCATTCCTTTGCGGGCGTCCTTGTCATTCTCACAACAAAAAGCGGCGGCGGCGAGGAGGCCGTTGGTCAAGATGAGTGCCGGGATGCTGGCGACATTACTGCGGTCGAAATCAGGATTAGTTTGCCCCTGCCGAGGTTTGCAAAGGGTGTCGGCAGCGGCAGCGCGGATTTGGTCGAGATTTTGCATGGCTCAGGTTCCTTTCAATTATTTGATGGTGACGGTGCAGAAGCCGAGGCCGGTGGAGGCGTCGCCGCCGAACTGGAAGACTTTGCCTTTGAGCATCTTTTCAAAATCTTCGTGGGCTTGGGCGGCAGTCTTCTCGGCAGTGCCTTTGGGGCCAAAATGCGGGCCTCGGCCAGAGGTGGCGTGGAGCACGGAGTAGAAAAGGGTTTCGCTGGGGACGTTCTCTTGGTTGAAGAGTCCGCCTTCCTCGGCAGTGCCGGTTTCATCCGAGATGCGGACGTGCTGGGCGACTTCACAGGCGGTGGTGACGAAGTGGGACATCATGCCGTTGGAGAGGATGACGAGGCGGTCGGTGATAGATTGGAATAGCGTATCGTCAACGAGCTTAGAGACCGCAGTCGCAAGATTACCTGGGTAGTCGATGGAACTGGCTTTGAAACAGTATTCTTCGAGAACGATTTGTTTCACGTCCACTCCGTTGACCAAGGTAGTTAGTGCCAGCAGGCCGTCCGTTTTGAAGACGGCTTCCTCATCACCGGGTTCCTTGAGTGTTTTGATCAAATTCAGCAGTTCGTTCTTTTTGCCTGCTTTGGTTTCCTCATCGGTGGGGGCTAAGCCGAAGACGCCATCTCTGGAAGCACGTTGAAGCATAAGCGGACAAGTGATCCATGCGTAGCTGCCTTTGGCACTGCGAATGGGGAAGGCGAGGACGCGAGCTTCGCTGAAGAGGAGGGAGCCGGCGGCTGCGTGTTTATCGCTGTCGGAACCAAAGAGCCATGCGGCCGTGGTATGTTCGCCTTTTTTGTTCACCCGGACTCGCTTCACTTTGCCGTCCTTGTCAGCTTCTTCATTTGTGAGGTCGTCATTCCACTGATCGGCAAAGCTGCCCTTCAACGATGAAGCTGGAATCACCGGAAACCCCGTGTGCCGCTCGCGCTGCACGGGTTGGTCGATGGCACCGACGCTGGCTCCGGCTCCGACGTGGAGGGGCGTGCGGGTGAAGAGGTAGATGAGTCTGCTATGCATTGCGGATTATGGATTTGGGATTGCGGATTGTTGCGGAAGAAAAACGATGGTGGCGAGGGGAGAAAGCTGCGGGATGTCCGGGGATGTCTGAACAGTTACCAGAGTGTGGTGACTCCGGGGTATTGCTGTATGAGATGGTCAGGGGTGATGATGGGGAGATTAAGCTCAAGACCTGTGGCAATGATGAAGCGGTCTGCTGGATCATTGTGGATACGGGGGAGTTCTGCGGCGCGCAGGGCGATGGCGGCTGTAATGGGGGCTTCGCGCACTTGCTGTATCTGCACGGCGAGTTCGAACCAGGGACGAGCCGCCATGCTTAGCTGGAGATGGCCCTTGGCCTGTTTCCAGGCGATCTCCCAAGCACTGATGGCAGACACTTGGACGAACTCGCCCGCGCTGCGGATGGCTTCGGCTGCTTTTGAACTGAGCTGCGACGGGTCGGAGCTCAGCCATAGCAGGGTGCAGGTGTCGAGCAGGATCATCGTAATTCCTCCGGCCAGGCTTCCTCGGAGACGGGAAGAGTGGGGTCTTGGTTAAAGGTGACTTTGAGCCGGGCATCCTCCCTGAAGTGGTCGATGAAGCAGGGGTCTGCGGTGACGAGTCGAGCTACGGGCTTGCCGTTGCGGCAGATGACGACGACTTCGCCGCGCTCCTGCACGGCCGTGAGGAGGGCGGAGAGTTGGGTTTTGGCTTGATGGGTATTGATAGAGATCATGACGGACTAAACTAAGCTAAACTAATACACAGTCAAGCTGGCCGGATACCGCTGTGGAAGTCCCAAGTGCCGCAGACGCCGA
>JAYVQB010000041.1:0-2962 GCA_043757085.1 Verrucomicrobiota bacterium | reverse complement strand
AAAAGGAGTAGGTGTAGAAGTCCCTCCAGCCGCGGTAAAGACCGCGAAACTTCAAATCGTTGAATCCCGGCTCTCCTTCGATCGCCATCAAGTCGAATACCCAATACGAAAAAGTCGCCCAATTGCTTCGGCTCCCCTCGGCGTTGTTGAAGGTGCCGTAGTTGTCGTTCCACGCCGAAAGCGTCACCAGTTCATCGTGTGCGATTTTCCGCTGGGCGGGGGTCATCCAGCTATAGTTGAAGTCGTAAACAAATCCCAGCGCACAGGCTGCCGGGCGGGAGGTGGAGGGCTTCGGCGGCTGGCCTGGCTCAACCGGCTTATCCGCGGCCGCACGGCGCTGCTGTTCCAGCCGGATGGCGGTGACCGTGGCGGCGGCCAGCGTTTTGCCGCCTTCGGCATCATCTTCGATCAAGCAGCGGAAAGCCTCTGCCGCGGCAGGGCCAAAGAAATCCGCGGGGGAGCCGTGCTCATAATACTTGGGTGCTTTCCCGGCAGCCAAAATCGCGTAGTAATCCTCTCGGGTCTTCTTATAACCGCCGATTCGCATCAGATCCACGAAGCGCCCGTGGATGGAGAAGCCGCCGTTAGCCCAGTCCGGCTTCGCGTAATCCGCATTTTCGTCATAGGTCAGCTTGAGTGCGTGGGACCAGGCAAGGATGTTTTTCCAAGCCTCCTGCGCTCCTTTGTCTTCCTTGATCCGCTTTCGAAGGCCGGGCAAATCTTCCCGGGAAAAGAAGATGCGCGGATGCACCCCGGCGGCTGGAGCTTCCCCTACCGGCCTTACGCCCTTGCTATCGAACGCGACCTTTGCAGAGCCAAAATCGTTTGGTTTAAACAGCGTCCAGGGAAGCGGGTCTTTGGCCGAATAAGACCAGACGGTCTTGTCACCGTAAGCAGAGGCCTTGACGATAGGATCCACCACTGGTGGGGGCGAAATGCGGTTTGCCTGATCTTGTGCGCTCGCAACTCTGGCAAGCACGAGAAGGCACGCACAAGAGATTGCACAGAGCGAGGAGGTGGATGGGTTCATGGGTAAGTTTATCGGCGGGAAGGGAGAACTGATCAGACTGTGACATATTCATTTTTGATCGCCGCCACGGTTTTTTTGGCAGGGCGGAAGGAAGGAGCGGAGGCCGTGAGGGAGCTGCGTGACATCAGGAGTAGTTATTTAGGGTCTGCCGCCGGAGTCGTTGGCAGCGGCCACTCATCAGAACGAAACGGCGATGCAGGAAGCCCTTCTCTGTTGTAAAGATTGCAGCGTGGGGAATTCGCCCAGCCATAGCGGACGGCGACGGGCTGGGTCACTTCAGGACAGGATACGATGACCTCATCGCCTGCGACTTTCGCTTCTGCTTCGTGCCAAACTCTGTCTGCTCCAGCGATGGTGAACCCGACAATCTTGTCCAGTGGTAAAGGCTCCACTTTGTCAGCCCTCCAGGGTGCCTGGCCCGGAGTGAGTCCGCTGCCGACATCGCTGAATTTCACACGCAATGTTGCCCCCTCAATGGTGGGGCCTTGATAGATGGGACCGGAGGCGACGATACGTTCTTTGTAAGCAAGCTTCCGTGCGGCGAGGGCTAAGCGTAGTCCGACATCCAGCTTGTCTGAGGGATGAACATTTCCCGGATCACCGATATCAATGGTGACAGCCATCGCGGTGTTCGGGACGTTTTTTAGAGTGCGCAATTGGGCCTCGCGAAGCCATGGCCAATCATGCAGCTCGGCAGGTTTCGTGTCATGATCCCAGCCGGGCAGTTGCACAAAGAGGAAGGGGAAATCCGCGTGCCAATGCTTGCGCCAATCACCAATCAAACAAGGCAGCAGGGAGCGATAATCCAGCCCTGCGCCACCATTGGCTTCGCCTTGATACCAGACGGTGCCCTGCATCGCATAAGGTGCCAGCGGCGCGATCATGGCGTTGAAAATCACGCTGGGTGTGGAGGGGCGCGCTGATGGGCTGGGCATTCCCATGGGGTCAGGATTGGCGGGCTCGGGGCGTGACGGCAGCGGCTTAGGACCACTCGCCTTGCTCGCGTTGTATTCCTTCATCGCCGCATTGAAGGCGGGCGCTACCTCGGCCTGCCATTGCTTCAGGTTCTGCTGATAATCCGTCATCAATTCTGAATGCGCCTGCACCTCACCATGTTTCACCAGCGCCTTCTCCCATGTCTCAAGGTGATGAATCAATGGGGGATCCTCGCGCAGGGCCTCAATGCTCGTCCAAGCCTGCGCAGGCGTGCCGCCCCAGGCTGCCTGTAGCATCGCGACGGGCACGCCAAGTTTCATGCGCAGTTCGCGTGCGAAGAAGTAAGCGACCGCAGAAAAGGCCGGGGATGTCTTGGGCGAAGACACTGCCCATTGACCATGCACATCAGGAAGCGGCTCACGCGCGGTCTGCGATTTCACATAAAAGAAACGCAGCATAGGATCATCGGAGTTCGGAATCTCTGTGGCTGCATTGTGGGCACCTGCGAGGGAAGCGCCCATGTTTGACTGACCTGAAGTTAGCCAAACTTCACCAACGAGAACATCAATGCATTTTAGCTCTCGGACTTCGGATTTCAGACTGCGACAGTTCACTGTCAACACACGAGGGTCGGCGCTTGCAGGCATCGCGTCGAGCGTCACGGTCCACTTGCCATCTGCGGCGGCGGTCGCGCTTTTCGTCTGGCCGCCAAACGTGACGGTTACTTTCTCACCCGCATCCGCCCATCCCCAAACCGGCACGGGCTGATCGCGCTGAAGAACAGCATGATCGCTGAAGAGGCTCGGGAGTTTTAGCTCAATGGCATGCAATGAGGACAAGGAAGCCAGCAGCAGTGTGGCGAGGACGGTGGATGTTTGTTTCATGGTTGGTCGTAGTGTTTGTTCAAAAAGGTGCCGTGATACGTCGGGGAGTGAGGGGGTCTGCTGCTGCAGAATGTCCAGAAGGGCTTGTCCGCATCCGCGCGGGTGATGCTGC
>JAYVQB010000040.1:0-2964 GCA_043757085.1 Verrucomicrobiota bacterium | reverse complement strand
GATGTGCAACGCATCACGATCCGCCTTCGCAGGGATCAGCCCCGATGCAAGGATGGCACTGGCAATCGCCTCGCATTCCGGCGTGATCGCCAGCAGGGGAATCCCAAGCAGCGAATCCAGCCTCCGCTGCGCAGCCACAGGATCACCACTGGCCACCTCCTGCTGTGTCACCAACGACGTATAAAGTTTGTAATTCTGACGGTGGTTGTCCCACCACTCATGCGGCTGATCTGGTGCCCTGCATGAACGACTTGAGGCGAAGGCCAGGAAGTCAGATAGCTTGGGATGGTCGTTTCGATGTAAACGCGCATCAGATAGGGTTGCAGCAGGCTTCAGCGCGAGCAAGGCCATTCTGGGCGGTGCTATCTGAATGGGGTTCCGAGCAGGATGCCCGGAATACACACAGGTCGCAGACCTGTGCCACTCAAGCCCCTTGCTTTTGCCTCACGTCGAAGGAACTGTCGCACACGACAATGACCACCCAAATTCTCCCGACCGATCATCCTGAACTTTCCCGCTATGCCGTGGATGCTGCCGTGCGCCTGCTCGCGGCTGGCGAAGTGGTCGCGCTGCCGACTGAGACTGTTTATGGGCTGGCGGCTGATGCTTTTAATGCGGATGCCGTAGCAAAAATTTTCTCCGTCAAGGAACGCCCTTCATTCGATCCGCTCATCGTGCATCTGCCGCACAAAGATGACATCGACACCGTGGCGGACATTCCCGAAGACATTGAGCTGAACGTGCGCCGTCTCATCCTGCGTTTCTGGCCGGGGCCGCTGACACTAGTGTTGCCCAAAAAAGCCTGCGTGCCGGACATCGTCACTTCCGGCCTGCCGACGGTTGCGGTGCGCGTGAGCAACAACCCCGTTTTCAGTCGTGTGGTGCGCGGTCTGGGCCGACCACTGGCTGCGCCGAGCGCGAATCGTTTCGGCTCCATCAGCCCGACTTCCGCGAACGCGGTGCTCGCTGAATTGGACGGACGCATCCCGCTCATCCTCGACGGCGGCGCGTGCATGCATGGATTGGAGAGCACGATCATCAAGGTGGAAAACGTGGGTGAATCCAAGCCGCGTTTTGTTGTATTGCGTCCCGGCCCGATCACGAACGAAGATTTGAAAGTGTTCGGCAGACCGGTGCTGGCGAAGAATTTGAAGGGCGATGGAAGGGTGGAAGCGCCCGGCCAGTTGCCCTCGCATTATGCGCCGCGCACACCGTTGCGAGTTTTTGAGTCGGCACATGATTTCATTCCTGAACATGGGAAAAGCTACGCGCTGCTCAGTTACCGGGGCGATGCAGAAGACGGTTTTCTCAATCGCACCGACTGGCGGGAAACATTCGTGCTCAGCCCCGGCAACGGAAAGTTGCCCGAGGCGGCCGTGCGTTTCTTCTTCGCGCTGCGCGAACTCGACAAACTCGGCGTGGATGAAATCATCGCCGAGCCGGTGCCAGAGTGGGGAATTGGAATCGCGATCATGGATCGGTTGCGCCGAGCCTCGGTAAATACTTTCGGGCGTGTATGATGAAGCCCTTGGCACCAGTCTCGGTGGATGCGAAAAGCGAACGTGTCGGGGCCAGGACATTCGGCTTGGTCACGTTGGCGATCTTGAGTAGCCGCATCCTCGGACTGGCGCGGGAGATGTTGCTGGCCTACTTCTTTGGCGGGAAGAAAAAGGAATGGTTCGACTGTTTTATCGTGGCCTTCCGAATGCCGAACATGCTGCGCGATCTGTTCGCGGAGGGTGCGCTATCCACGGCGTTCGTTACTATCTTCTCCAAACGCGCCCAAACCGAGGGCGATGAATCCGCGTGGTCGCTGGCGAGCAAGGTGATGACGCTGGCGACGGTGGTGATGAGCTTGATTTCCATTCTGGGCGTCATCTTTGCCGGGCCTATCACTCATCTCATGGCACCGGGCTGGGTGGAGTCTGCACCGGAGAAAATCGAGTTCACGATTATGCTCGCACGGATCATGTATCCGTTCATTTTGCTGGTGTCGCTGGCGGCGCTGGTGATGGGCATGTTGAATTCCAAAAAGGTTTTCGGGATGCCGGCGATGGCCTCGACCTTTTTCAATATCTTTTCCATGCTCGGCGGCGGGATCATCGGCTGGCTGATGGATCCGCACTTCGAAAAAAACGCGCTGATCGGTTTCGCCATCGGCACCTTGATCGGCGGACTGGCGCAACTTGGCGTGCAGATACCGGCCTTGCGCCGCGTGGGTTATCGCTTCCGCTTTGATTTTGACTGGAAGGACAGCGGCGTGCGCAAGGTTCTGCAACTCATGTGGCCGGCGGTTCTCTCCGGCAGCGTGGTGCAGTTCAATGTTTTGTTGAACGGCATCTTCGCCTCCTATCTCGTGATGAAAAACGGCCCGGTCATGTGGCTGAATAATTCATTCCGCCTCATCCAGCTTCCGCTCGGACTCTTTGGTGTAGCGGTCGCCACCATCACGCTGCCTGCGATGGCGCGGCTCGCGACCGAGGGCGTCAGCGAAGGATTTAAGACCACGCTCGTGCGCGGCATCAAGCTCGTGTTTCTCATGACACTGCCGTCCGCCGTGGGCATGTCGCTTCTCGCAGAGCCGATCATCGGCATCATTTATCAGCGCGGAAATTTCACGCCCGAGGACACTGCTATGACCGCGCTGGCGTTACGCACTTATGCGTGGGGACTGGTGTTTTACTCAGGCATCAAAGTTCTCCAGCCCGCATTCTATGCGATCGAGCGACGTTACATTCCACTGCTGGTCAGCATCGCCGCCGTGCTCACGAGTCTGGTCTGCAATTATCTTACAGTCTATTGCTGGAAACTCGGACACGAATATCTCGCACTGGGCACGAGCATTAGCGCCGCAGTGAATTTCACGCTGCTCTTTGTCGCGATGCGGTCAATCGCGCACGGCATGAAAAGCCGCGAGCTGGCCGTGAATATGTTGAAGCTCCTCATCTCTTGCGCGGCGATGGC
>JAYVQB010000039.1:0-2964 GCA_043757085.1 Verrucomicrobiota bacterium | reverse complement strand
TGGGAACCACCTCGAACTTGTGCTTTCCCGGAGTAGAAGCTGCCGGACTGCTCATCTTGCTCGACGAGCGCGGCATTGCCTGCTCGGCAGGTTCTGCCTGTCACACGGGCACGCTGCATCCATCCCAAGTTCTGGAAGCGATGGGCTATGATGCGGAACACGCCCGCTGCTCCCTGCGCTTCTCGTGGTCAAGAATGAACACGATGGAAGAGACACTGCGCGCAGCAGATGCCGTAATTGAATGCGTCAGAAAAATGCGCGCGTTGCATGGGGCGGATTTGGTCAGGCAACAAGCCTAACAGCCGACGTGAGAGGCTCTAACTGTTCACCGCTGACATTGCCAAGAAGACCAACAATAGAGCCTCCTTGCGTCGGCTGCTACATTCGTGGATGAAACTTACATCCCCAGTGCGGCATAAATCTCCCGCGTGGCCTTGCTTTTGTTGAGTGTATAAAAATGAATACCGTCCACTTCTTCATCGAGAAGATTGGCGCATTGCTCGGTGGCATAATGAATGCCGACGCGTTCGACGGCGGATTCGTCATTGCCGCAGCGGGCAATGGCCTTGAGCAGTTTCGCGGGATAACGCGCACCGGCGGCCAGTTCGGCCATACGTTTCATGCCGGACGCGCTGGTGATGGGCATGATGCCGGCGATGATCGGGACATTGATTCCATTGAGACGGCAGCGGTCGCGGAAGTCGAGGAAATCGTGGTTGTCGAAAAAGAGCTGCGTGCAGATGTAATCCGCGCCCGCGTCCACCTTGGCCTTGAGATAGTCCATTTCCATCAGGCGATTCGGGGTCGCAGGATGGCCTTCCGGGAAACCGGCAACGCCAACGCCAAAAGAGTGTGTCTTGAAGCCGCGTATGAAACGCACAAGATCGGCGGCATGTTGGAACGCGTCATTTGCCATGACGTAGTTCGTTAGATCCTTCGGAGGATCTCCGCCGAGCGCGAGAATGTTGCTCACGCCCGCCTTGGCATAACGTTCAAGGATGGAGGCGATGTCCGCCTCGCTGTGGCAGACGCAGGTGAGATGCGGGATGGGATCGAGAGAAGTTTCTTTCTTGATGCGCACCACGAGATCGTGCGTCAGTTCGCGTGTGGAGCCGCCTGCGCCGTAGGTCACGCTGACAAAGGCGGGCTTGAGTGATTCAAGGTCCTGGATGGTCAGGAAAAGCGCTTCCGCACCCTCGGTGGTTTTCGGTGGGAAAAACTCGAAGGAGAAGGTGGGCTTGCGGCGGGAGAAGATGTCGCGGAAGTGCATGGGTGGAGATGATCGGGAAGTGGAGACTTCAAAATTCAAATTGCAACATCAAGCTTGGCGGGGGCGAGAATTTTGCAACCGTCGCTAGACTCGCGCATCGAGCCGCGTTTGATTAAGATATGAAACATCTAAGCAGCCTTCTCGCAGTTTCCGTCGTTCTGACAAGTTCCGCGCTCATAGCCGGTTCGTCCGCCGTGAAAGTCAATCCGCCCTATGCCGCGCCCGACATCGAAGGCACGGATCAGGATGGGAAGACCGTAAAATTCGCCGAGGTTTACAAGGCCAACCCTTACGTCGTGGTTTATTTCTATCCCAAGGCTGACACGCCGGGTTGCACGAAACAGGGATGCAGCTTGCGCGACGGTCACGAAGATTTGACCAAGCTGGGCGTGAAAGTCATCGGCGTGAGCCACGACACGGTGGCGGAGGAGAAGGCGTTCAGCGACAAGTTCAAGTTCCCCTTCACGCTCATCGCGGACAAAGACGGCAAGGTCATTCAGGCGTTCAAAGTGAACCAGATGCCGAACGGCATGGCCTCACGCGAAGCCTTCCTTATTAAGAACGGCCAAGTAGTCTGGCATGATGCAAAGGCATCCACGGACAAGCAGGCGGATGACATTAAGAAGGCGATTGAAGAGGTGAAGTGAGCGATGGTGGCGATGTAGAATTGGTAGCCGACGTAAGGAGGCTCTAATTTTTAATCGCAGACATCATCGGGAACCTTTATTTTAGAGCCTCCTTACGTCGGCTGCTACGATGAAATATGAATCCGTTCAGGTTGCGTGCGCGAACTAGAATTATCGCCTATGAAACAACTTTATCCTATCATCTGCATGAGCCTTATTTCTGCACTTTTTTCCCACGCTGGTGAAGGCGAACGAGTGAAGCCCTATGCGGCACCAGTTGTCGAAGCCCAAGATCAGGACGGCAAGACGGTGAAGCTGGAAGACTATTACAAGAAGGGGATCACGCTGGTTTATTTCTATCCCAAGGCCAGCACGCCGGGATGCACGAAGCAGGCGTGCAGTTTGCGCGATGCCTACGAAGAACTGACGAAAAAGGGCGTTCAGGTCATTGGCGTGAGCATGGACAATGTGGAATCGCAGAAGAAATTTCAGGACAAAAACAAACTGCCATTCACGTTGCTGGCCGATTCCGACGGCAAGGTGGTGAAAGCATTCGGCGTGGCCAGCACGCTGGGTTTTGCCTCGCGTCAGGCCTTTCTCATCAAGGACGGGCAAGTCATCTGGCATGACAAGAAAGCTTCCACGTCCGAGCAGGCGGCGGATGTGTTGCGAGTGCTATCGGATATGAAATGATGGGAACATCTTGTATTCCTTCAGCAGAAGTGCGCACCCTGGGTGCCGACGATGAAGGAGTAAAGTGACTGACCGGCGGTGATGTAGATATGATTGTGTTTGGTGCCACCGAAGCAGAGGTTGTTGCCGGTCTCCGGCAATTTGATGAGACCAATGCGCACACCGTCCTGATTGATGACATGCACGCCGTCATATCCGTCGCCGCCGCCGCCGGCGCTGGCCCAGACATTACCGTCCACATCACAACGGATTCCGCCCGCTCTGCCGACACCATCCTTGTCCGTGAGCGCGCTTTTCATGACGCAGAGTTCCTTGCCTTTGCCGAGTTTTTTCCCGTCCACCATTTCATAGCCCATGATGTTCTGGGGTTTGCCA
>JAYVQB010000038.1:0-11668 GCA_043757085.1 Verrucomicrobiota bacterium | reverse complement strand
GCGATTGAGATGACGGACTGGCGCGCCTTGCAGCTTGATGCCGCAGCGCACACGGTTATCAAGTTGAAGCCCGGCGTGTTAATTGATCTCGGTGGCATTGGCAAGGGTTACGCTGCGCATGAGGCGCTGCTCGTGCTCAGGCAACACGGCATCTCCCGCGCCGTGGTCGCGGGCAGCGGCGATCTGGCCATCGGCGATCCCCCGCCCGGCAAGGACGGCTGGGATGTTGCGCTCCGCACCTTCGAGAAACCGGAAGACTCGGACAAGCTCATTCATGTCAGCCTGCATAACTGCGGTTGTTCCACATCGGGTGATTTGCATCAGTTCCTCGAACTCGACGGCACGCGCTATTCGCACATCATTGATCCCAAAACTGGACTCGGCCTCACCCGGCGCATCGCCTGCACGATCATCGCACCCACCGCTTTTGATTCCGATGCATTGGACACGCCGCTCTGCGTGCTCGGTGTCGAGCGCGGCCTGGCGCTGATAGAGAAACTGAACGGCTGTCATGCGCGATTTGTTACGCTGGATGGTGACAAGCCTCGTGTTTCAACGTCGCCCGGCTTTCCATAAGCGCTTTAGATTCGGGTTGATAAATAACCGAAACCAGTTGGCCTCCAAGCAAGCATCTCACTTTTCTGAACCACAACCGCATTGAGTATTGCATTCCAATCCTTGTCGAATGCGGCAGCCACACGCTTCTGCAATCTGTAATAACCAAATCCACGAGGAAAGTTCTGCATCTCTCTCTTCGTTTAAAACCAGCATGAAATACATCCGCACCCTCCTGACTGTCATATTCTTGTCACCGCTTGCGGTCTGGTCTGCTGAAAAGCCCAACATCATTTTCATCCTCGCCGACGATCTCGGCCGCATGGATGTGGGATGTTACAATCCGAAGACGTTTTACGAAACGCCGAACATTGATTCGCTTGCAAGGCGCGGGATGCGTTTCACGCAGGGCTACGCGGCGTGTTGTGTCTGCTCGCCCACACGCGGGAGCATCATGACGGGGAAGTATCCGCCCCGGTTTGGTATCACTGACTACATCCCGGGAATGCGTAACGCAAAAATGATGTCCGCCAAAAACGCGCTTCATTTGCCCCTTGAGGAAGTGACCGTCGCCGAGGCGCTGCGCGATGGTGGTTACTCCACATTCTTCGCGGGTAAGTGGCATCTCGGAGGTGGCGAATACTCGCCCAATGCCCAAGGATTTGGCCCCGGATTGGTGGCGAGTGAAAGCGGTAGCGACCAGTTCTGGTATCCAAAATCAGACCTCCCAACCCCCAGTCACAAAGATGATCCCAAGACCACCGAACGCATCGTCGATGAAGCGGTGAAGTTCATCGGAGCGCATAAGGACCGGCCTTTCTTCGCTTATCTGCCGTTCCTCGCCGTTCACACTCCGATTGGCGCCAGCCCCGAACTGGTGGCTAAATACGAAAAAAAGAAAACTTCTGCTCCCGCAGATTCGTGGGGGCAGGAACGCGATAGCAAAGTCCGACTAGTGCAGAACAACGCCGTCTATGCCGCGATGCTGGAGCAGCTCGACAGCGGCATTGGTCGCGTGCTGGATGCGCTGAAAAAAAACGGGCTTACTGAAAAGACGATCGTTGTTTTTATGTCCGACAATGGAGGATTGTCCACAGCGGAAGGTCATCCCACCTCCAATCTCCCTCTTCGTGGCGGCAAGGGCTGGCCCTATGAAGGCGGAATCCGCGAACCGTGGATCGTTTGCGCACCCGGAATCACCAAACCAGGGAGCACTTGTGACACACCAGTAATTAGCACGGATTACTATCCCACGTTGCTGGAGCTGGCCGGATTGCCTTTGAAAACGGAACAGCATCTCGACGGGGTCAGCATCAAACCATTACTCAAAGGTGAAACGATGGAGCGCGGCAAACCCTTGTTCTGGCATTACCCGCATTACGGCAATCAAGGCGGCAGTCCGCACGGTGTGATCCGAGACGGCGACTGGAAACTCATCGAGTGGTTTGAAGACGGCTCGCTGGAGCTCTATAACATTACGCAAGACATGGAAGAAAAAAACAATCTGGCAGCGCAACAAAGTGAGAAAACCAAGGAGCTGCGCGCGAAACTGGTTGCATGGCGCCAGGAAGTTAATGCGCTGATGCCTGCAACCAACCCGAATTACAAACCCGGCAATAACCTATCCAAATGAAGTTCATAAGTGAACGTCACGTCACTTCTACAATATCCTCATTGGCAAATTCCAAAGAGACGCCATCTTGCACGTCCCCTGCGAAATATTGACGCCATGAAAAACCTCCTCTCCATCGAAGCACTCACTGAAAGCGAGATCACGGATATTGTAGAACTCGGTGCCGCGCTCCGGAAAAACCGGACGGCATCGCCGCAGGTTCTTAACGGGCAGTGCTGGGCGCTGATCTTTAACAAATCCTCTACCCGCACCCGCGTGAGTTTTGAGGTCGGCATCCGTGAACTCGGCGGCAGCGTCATGTTTCTCAGCGGCGCAGACACGCAACTCGGTCGCGGCGAACCCGTGAAAGACACGGCTCGCGTGCTCGGTCGCATGGTGCATGGCGCGGTAATCCGCACTTACGCACAGGCGGACGTAGAGGACTTCGCCAGCTACAGCGGCTTGCCCACGATCAATGCCCTCACCGATGAAGAGCATCCCTGCCAGATTCTCGCGGACCTGCAGTTGATGCATGAACAACTCGGAGGCTGGAAAGGCCGCCGCGTTTGTTTCCTTGGCGATGGCGATTGCAATGTCGCGCGCTCCTGGATGTGGGCGGCGGCCAGACTGGGTTTTGAGTTGAACATCGGCGCACCCAAGTCCTTCCAGCCCACGGGCGAGTTCATCGAAACACTCGGGGCCGCGCCCGTTAAATTCATTAATGATCCCAGCAAGGCAGTCGCCGGAGCAGATGTGGTTTACACCGATGTCTGGGTCAGCATGGGCAAAGAAGAGGAAAGCATCAAGCGCCTCCAAGTTCTCAAGCCTTTCCAGATCAACACCGCGCTCATGGAACACGCTGCGAAGGACGCCATCGTCATGCACTGCCTGCCGGCCTATCGCGGAAAAGAAATCACCGATGAGGTGCTGGAGAAACACGCCGATGTCATTTTCCAAGAAGCAGAAAACCGGCTTCATGCGCAGAAGGCCATCATCGTCTGGATGCTGCGGCGGTAGTTTGTATGTCCTATGGTGGAAGAATGTGGCAGATTGCAGACTGCCTCAGTAATTTATGAAGATGTCTAAAAACGAGCAGCAAATCGCTTTTGCCGACCAGCTGGCATCGCGCCGGGAAACTATCCTGATGGCCTAGCGAAAGTCATCCCGCGCCGATCCCGAACATGAGTGCGGTCTGCTCCATCTCTGCATGTTTGAGGAGTTGGCTCGAATCGCGGCAGATCATCCCGATCTGGAACATGAGTCACTGCTGGAGGCGAATCGCCAGTTGCTCGACCTGATCAATGACACCATCAGCGAGAGCGCTGCCCAATACGAACTTATGCAGAAGGCTGAGGCTTCGGCGCGCGTGGGCGACCTCACAGACGCGCTCGCTCAAGTCCATGAAATCGAACAGCGTCGCGCCACCCTCATCCACCAAGCCGTGGCATGATCTCAACAGCGACGCCTAAGCGTAACTCTTGATTATGACAAGATACCGGCGGTCGGACTCGAACCGACACTGTATTGCTACAACCAGATTTTGAGTCTAGCGTGTCTACCAATTTCACCACGCCGGCGTTGCGTAGGTCTGTTTTAGTTAATCTGGCGCGATTCGTTTTGCAAGGCTTTTGGTGGGCCGAGAATTTCATTGAGTATGATCGCTCTCCTTAATCCGCCAATACTGACAACCTGACTCATCAATGGATGGCGACGGCGGGCAACTGAAGGCTCTGCTGCTGCCGCAGCAAGCCTGATGACTCGTTCAGGCGGATCCGATTGAAGATGTGGCGGCTGAGTCTCTTTCCTTTTACCCGGATGCCGAACCTCACCAATCATAGTGACGTTTGGAAGGGCGGGCGGCTTGGCTTCAGAAGTTGTGTCTTGCCCCGTTTGTTTGAGCCAGGCTTTGCCGCTGGCTTTTAGCTCCTCAACTTTCTCCGCGACATTGAAGTCAGGAGCACCCGAGGCGGCCTTTTCCTTCCACCATTTGATGAGCCATTGAACAAAGCCTCCAATCAGAAAAAGAATGATGACGACGACCCGGCCAAGATCAACATCTTGGCTGACTGCGAGCGTCATGGTGTTGCTGGTTAACATGGAAGTTTTATGCGATCAAAGATTCTTTGAGCGGCGAGCTCACCGCTATTTTTTCTCCATGCCTAAAGGATTTTCACCCGCAATGGCCTGGCGCATCTCGGTGTCGGCCATAAGATTCTTGTAGCGTTGATAGTCCATGATGCCGAGTTGGCCGTTGCGGAAGGCCTCGGCGATTGCCAAAGGGATTTGTGCCTCGGACTCGACAACCTTGGCGCGCATCTCCTGGGTGCGGGCGGCCATTTCCTGCTCCACAGCTACGGCTGCGGCGCGTCTAACTTCAGCATTGGCCTGGGCAATCTTCTTGTCGGTTTCCGCCTGCGCGGCCTGAAGTGCGGCTCCGACGTTCTCACCAACATCCACATCAGCGATATCGATGGAGATGATCTCGAATGCAGTCCCGACATCGACACCTTTGTGCAGCACGACTTTGGAAATGCTGTCAGGATTTTCCAGCACGTCCTTGTAGCTGGCACTGGAACCGATTCGTGTGACGATCCCCTCGCCCACTCGCGCGATGACGGTTTCTTCCGTCGCTCCACCGACGAAGCGGTCCAGATTCGTCCGCACAGTTACGCGGGCGCGGACACGTAGAGAAATCCCGTCGCGAGCCACAGCCTCGATGCGACCATTGCGTCCGATTTCAGGACCGGGGCAATCAATGACTCGCGGGTTGATGCTGGTGCGCACGGCGTCGATCACGGTTTTGCTTGTGCCTTTGCACGCGAGATCAATGGCGCAGGCTCGATTGAAATCGAGCACGATACCGGCTTTCTCCGCCGCGATAAGCGAGAGCACGACGTGGCTGACATTGCCACCGGCGAGGTAATGCGCCTCCAGTTGGTCCGCGCTGAGATTGAGGCCGGCTTTGATCGCAGTAATGCGGTTGTCCACGATGAGGGAGTTCGGCACACCGCGCAACCACATGGCCACGAGGTTCGTGATGCTGACCGGGGCATTGGCCACGCAGGCACGAAGCCAGAGATTGAAGAATTTGCCGACGATGAGCACGAAGCCAAGCGCGACAATGACGGCAACGGCTGTCAGGATGAGTTGAAAAGTAGTCATAATTGTAAGGGTTTGAATGAGTTTAACTCTGTCAAATGAGCAGGTTGCGAGGTGATTTCCAGTTTTACATGAATAAGCTCTGGTTATAATTGCTGCTGTCCCTGATAGGAAGCAGATGGGAAGGGCGTAGTTTGGTGGGCTGGATGAAGATCACGGTGAACGGTAAAACAGTGGACCGCTGGCACATGAAAGGCGGCGAGAAATTAACGGGCGAAATAAAAGTTGCTGACATTGTGCATCAAAAATTCGGCGAGATGAAGTCCGGTGCTGATGGTGCGACAATCATCTCTCTCACTCATTGGCAGGGGCCGGACAATGGCGAAGTCATGCTGGAAGAAGAACGGACAATGTCATTCCTGCCTGCGCCAAAGCCGGCATATGCGATGATTGATTTCACCTCGAAACTGAAGGCGGTCGCCGGTGACACCAAGATTGATGGCGACCCCGAACATGCAGGCTTGCAGTTCCGTCCCGCCAGCGAAGTGGACGTCGCCAAGACCGTTTACATTTATCCCAAGGAGAACGCCGAGCCGCACAAGGATCGCGATTATCCCTGGGTCGGCGAAACGTTTTCACTGAAGGATAAAATATACAGCGTCATCTATCTCAATCATCCATCGAATCCCAAAGGCACGGCAATTTCCGCGTATCGAAACTACGGTCGTTTCGGCTTCTTCTTCAAAGGCAGCATCAAGAAGGACGAAATCTTCAATACCAAGGCCCGCTTCCTCATCATCGCCGGCGAAATGCCATCGGCCGATTTCATCCAGAAAGCCTGGAATGATTACGCCGGAATGAGTGAACCAACACCAAAATTCACCATCAAACCTGCGGAAGGAACCACTCCTGGCAAAGCAAAGAAGAATGCCAAAGCGAAGGAGCAGTAAGAGACATCAAAAGTCGGATACATCACTCAATGCGGTAATTTTTTTCTCCGCAGCCCGCAATTGATCAAGTGCATCCGCCGAATCTGAGATTGGGCCGGACAGCTTGAATTCCGTATAATCCGCGAATTCTCCACGGTAGTTTTCATCATCGCCAAAGACCGCGACAAAGCGGATGGTGTTGCGATGCTCCGTTCCCGTGAAGGCATGGGCTAGCATCAGTAGCGCGGCGATGTCCTCTGACTTTTCACCGTCATACCGTGCAGTCACCAGCACCACACGGTCGGGTGATTTTTTTCCAGCCAACTCCACGACGAAATGTGCGCGGGTCTTTTCATTCAACTCAAATTCACGCCGCAGAACTTGGTAGCCCATGTTGTCGTAACCAAGGGTTGATTTGATGAAGCTCTCCGCTGCCTCAAGATTTCCCGGTTTGTCTGGTGAACGCGGGCCAATGGTCTTAGTGAACACATTCAGATAACGTTGATAATCTTCCAAGTTCACCTCCCTCCGGAGCATCTCCGCATAGCGCGACGATGGCGGATTATCGACCAGCTTCTTCTTCTGAAAATAGAAGATGAAAGACAACCCTCCCATGATCAGCAGTCCGAGAGGCAGTCCAACGATGAACCATCGAACCAGCGGGTTCACGACGGGCGCAGGAGATGGGTTGTCAATGCTCATGATTTTCAGGATCGGAGGCAATCGGCCACCGCATTCGCTGCACGGCGATAGGCATTGCCGTCGCCGAGTGTTTTCACGACCATCGCGAGTCTTGCTGCTAGAGCTTCGCGCTTCTCTTTGTTCAAGAGCAGATCCGTCATTGATTCAGCCACGCTGATCGCATTAAACTTGTCCTGAATTAGTTCCTCGACCACCGCTTCACCAGCGAGGATGTTCACGATGCCGAGATGCTTGATCCGCACCACGGCCTTGCCCACGGCATAGGTGATCGGGTTCACTTTATAGACCAGCACATAAGGCAGGCCAAAACATGCCGACTCCAGCGTGGCGGTGCCGCTGGCCACGACCCCAACTTCTGCGCGTTGCATGAGATTGTGGGCGCTGCTGACTTCAATCCACTGCCGCGCCTCCGGCATCCGGGCGCGATCCATGATCTCGCGTATTTCACCGGCCAGGGTTTGATTGGCAGCGGAGACTGCGAAACGCGCATCAGGCACACGCTCGTGAATGAGACGGGCACTTTGCAGCATGGTGGGAAATAGTCGCGCGACTTCATGGCTGCGGCTACCGGGGAAAAATCCGACCAGGCCCGGCTCGCGCTTCCATTCCTGATGGTGGCTCAGGGCACGATCCACCATCGGATGACCAGCAAAGACGGTGGTCAGCCCACTTTTTTCATAAAGCACTTTCTCGAAAGGAAAGATGCAGATCATGAGGTCCAGAAGTTTCGCCATAGTCTTGATGCGACCGAGTTTCCAAGCCCAGACCTGCGGGCTGATATAGAAAATAATGCGGCCAGTGTAGCGGGCTTTGCGCAGCGCTTTGGCCAGACGCAAATTAAAACCGGGATAGTCGATCAAGACCACACCTTCAGGTTTCTCTCTGGCAATCAACTCCAGACTTTGCGCCATTTTCCTCTTGAACCAGCCATAGACTTTAAGCACCTCCCAGAGACCGAGCACGCCAGCTTGCTCGACCCAGTCCTCAATGTCACGACCACCGAGCTTCCGCATCTGCGGTCCACCAAAACCAATGAACTGCACGGGCGCATGATGCTGCTGCAATGCGCGCATGAGGCCGGCACCATGGGTGTCGCCGCTCATCTCGCCTGCAATGATAAAGATATTATTCATTACAACGAAGACGGCTGCCCCCTCTCAATGGCGTCGGTGATTTGTATCGCCAGCTTTAGAGCATCCGCCCCTTGCTGACCGCTGACGACGGGAGCGAGTCCACGGCGAGCGCATTCAACAAAGGCTTTCAGTTCCAATTTGAGCGGCTCATCTTTTTCCACCTGCACATTCTCCCTCACGATTTGCAAACCGTCGCGCCGGTAGATGTGACCGGACTGCTCCTGATAATCGAGCGAGATGTAACCGTCGGCATGGAAGACCTGAATCTTACGCATCTTTTTATCGCTGATGCGGCTCGCGGTCACGTTCGCCACACAACCATTCTCAAAACGCAGACGGGCATTGGCGATGTCCTCGCGCCGGGTCAGCACCGGCACTCCCACCGCATCCATGCTCACGAGCGGCGATTTGACCAGATGCAAAATAATCTCCAGATCGTGAATCATCACATCGAGCACGACTCCGACATCCGTGCTGCGATTAGGAAACGGCGAGAGCCGCGTGGCTTCAATGAAGCGCGGAAGCTTGATGCGTTCCTCAAGCTGGGCCATCACGGGATTGAATCGCTCGATGTGACCGACTTGCAGAACTAAATTTTTCGACTGCGCGAGCGCGACGAGTTCCTGCGCTTCATGCAGGGAATCGCTGAGCGGCTTTTCCACCAGCACATGCTTGCCTCTTTCAAGAAGGAATCCTGCGATCTCGCGATGCGCCACCGTCGGCACCGCGATGGCGGCGGCGTCCACGGCTTGCGCGAATTCTTCAAGGCTGGTCATGGCTATCGTCTGATAGGTCGCCGCCAGTTCTTCCGCGCGCACCTTGTCCACGTCATAGAGCGCGGTGAGCTTCGCGCCGTCCAGCGTCGATAGCACCCGCGCATGATTGCGGCCCATTGCGCCAACACCGACCACGCCAATTCTCAGAGTTTCACCCATGCGCTTATGATGAAAAGGAGCAGCCGAGAAACAAGGTGGAAATCCATCCAAGCATCATCGCCATCACTTTTTTTCAGCTTTGAAGAGGGCTTTCATCTCATCACCTTTCGCCAGCATCACCGGAGCGCGCCCTTCCATGTCCTCGGCTCTCGCGCTGGCCTGATGCTCCAGAAGTAGCTTCGCGGTCGCGATATGATTCCGCATGACTGCGCCGTGAAGTGGCGTCGCACCAAAGCGATCTCGCGCATCAACTTTCGCGCCATGCTCCAGCAAGGCGCGTGCGGCATCAGTGTTGCCACGCGCCGCGGCGATGTGGAGCGCGGTTTCCATATTCGGCGGCACAGGGGTCCCGGTTTTTGCGCCGTGCGAAATGAGAGTTTCAATAATCTTGGCGGAAACAGGCTTGCGCAGTTTGGCCGCCTCCGCCAGCGGTTGATCCAGCGCTGTGGAGCCATTCACCGGAGCGCGCTTGCTGATGAGCAGTTCAACAATCTCCAACGAACCATTTCCTGCGGCGGCAGTGAGCGCGTTGCTGCCGAGTCGGCTGTTGATTCTTGGATCAGCCCCCTTTTCAAGTAGCAGCCGCACCACCGTGAGCCGACGCGATGCAGCCTGCGTGACTGCTGCCAGCTTGGAGTTAGCAGACAGTTCTTCGGCCATCGGAGCCACGGCGACCTCCAGTGGGGTGACGCCCGCAAGTGCTCCGCTCCTGCCATTCACATCAGCGCCGCGGGCAATGAGCAGCTTGATAACCTCAAGATTTTTTGAGACACATGCCGCCGCCAGGGGTGTGTTGTGCTTGTAGCCATAGTCGCCTTGCTCCGGCTTCCCGCCGTTGGGATCAGCACCGTTGTCGAGTGCGTTTTTTATCGCCGCAAGTTCGTTCTTAAAAATGGCAACGTATAGCAAATCGGTGGGCGTCTTGACCTTGCCAGGGCCAAACAATCCCAGCATGAAGGGAAAACAAACTGCCGACAGTATGAGCGATGAAGACATGCAGCAGATAACTAGAACAATTTCGCCACGCAAACACGAAGACTCCTCAAAGCCTCATTCAACAAATTCTGCGAGGTGCAGGCCTTGCCCGTCTAAATTAAGAACCGGCAGCTTGCGGCTGATTGATGACAGTCAACTCGTCAACGGTCATGGCGCTCTTACCGATGCGACTGCGCAAATAATGCAGGCGGGAACGACGGACACGACCACGCTTGGTGATTTCGATCTTGGAAATTCTGGGAGAGTGCAAAGGGAAAACACGCTCGACACCTTCGCCGTATGAAATTTTACGAACTGTAAATGCGGCGTCCATACCGACACTCTTGCGGGCGATGACGATGCCTGCGAAAATCTGGATACGTTCCTTGTCACCTTCCACGACGCGGGTGTAAACCTTGACGCTGTCTCCGGCGCGAAATTCTGGGAGGTCAGTCTTGAGTTGCTCTTGGTTGATCTTGGCGATGATGCTCATGTCGTGCTGCGATTGGAAGTGTATAGCTTTGCACCGAGGGGCGGCGCGAGGGCGGGAAAAATGGCGGATTTTCAGGTCCGCGCAAGATGTTTCTTCAAGGAAAGTGAATCATTCCCATGAAGTCCCACATGCTCCTTCAGGGCAGGGCCAGCTCAATCAAGCACCAGTGAACAATTAATCCGTGCAGCGTTAAACTATCCATGTTAATCCTCTCACCCTAATTTACACATGAAACGCGCACTCATTACTGGCATCACCGGACAGGACGGATCTTATCTTGCGGAACTTCTCTTGCAGAAAGGCTACGAAGTCCACGGCATCATCCGCCGGTCCTCATCCTTTAACACCCAGCGCATTGACCACATCTATACAGACCCGCATTTCGACAACCAACGGCTCTTTCTGCACTATGGCGACCTGACAGATTCCGTCGCGCTAGTGAAGTTGCTCTACGATCTCAAGCCCGACGAAATCTACAACCTCGGCGCGCAAAGCCATGTCCGCGTCTCCTTTGACATTCCGGAAAGCACGGGCGACATCGTCGGCCTCGGCACCCAGCGAATCCTTGAGGCCATACGCGAAACTGGCTTGGGCAAGAACGTCCGCTTCTATCAAGCCTCATCGTCGGAAATGTTTGGTAAAGTCCAGGAAGTTCCCCAGACCGAGAAGACCCCATTTTGGCCGCGCTCGCCTTACGCATGCGCCAAAGTCTATGCCTACTGGCTCACCGTGAACTATCGCGAAAGCTACAATCTTCACGCCAGTAACGGCATCCTTTTCAATCACGAATCACCCCGTCGTGGCGAAACTTTTGTCACCCGCAAAATCACTCGCGCCGCCACCCGCATCAAGATGGGCCTGCAAGAAAAACTCTACCTCGGCAACATGGATGCCAAACGCGACTGGGGTTATGCCAAGGACTACGTGGACATGATGTGGCTCATGCTTCAGCAAGACAATCCAGACGACTACGTGGTCGCCACCAACGAGACCCACAGCGTGCGCGAGTTCGTGGAAGAAACCTTCGGCCTGCTCGGCCTCGACTGGGAAAAATACGTCCAGCACGACCAGCGCTATGAACGCCCCGCCGAAGTCGAACTGCTCATCGGCGATCCCGCCAAGGCCCGCAAACAACTTGGCTGGGAACCCAAGGTCAAGTTCAAGGAACTCGTCAAAATCATGGTTGATGCCGACCTGAAACTTGCGCAAAGCGAGCTGCACATGCGGAGCAATCC
>JAYVQB010000037.1:0-2978 GCA_043757085.1 Verrucomicrobiota bacterium | reverse complement strand
GTTTTTTCGCGGCCAGATCGAACTGCACGGGCACATCCTTGAGCGTCTTCGTGCCAGCATCGTGTTTTCCCAAGATGACGGCGAGCTGCACCATAAAGATGAGTGCCAGCGCGATGCCGCCGATGATGGCGGGCGCATTGAGCTTGCCGTGTTCCTCGGCCTTAATATCGAGCAACATGATGATGAAAAGAAACAGCACCATCACCGCGCCGGCATAGACGAGAATCTGAATAGTGCCGATAAAGTAGGCGTCGAGGCTGACAAACAAAGCCGCGAGTCCCGCGAAACTCACTACCAACGAAAGTGCGCTCGCCACCGGATTGCGGCACACCACCACCATCACGCCGAAGATCAGCATGATAGCGGAGAAGAAGTAGAAGAGCGCAGCGGGCATCAGAAGAAAGGATGAGGGATGAAGGATGAAGGATGAATGGTAGCGGGAACAACGGAGACCACGCGATGCACACGCGCTTTTCCGCCTTCAGCCCTAATCCTTTCGCCTTTCATTTTAGTTCGTTCCACTTGTTGACGAGTCCGGTGCGCACGCCGCCGATCTCGTAGAGTTTCTTTTTGTCGTGAACCATCTCGGCGCGAGTCAGGCCGGTGATGGCGTAATCTTTGCGAAGGAAAATCGCCTGCTCAGGACAGACTTCCTCGCACATGCCGCAGTAAATGCAGCGGATCATGTCGATCTTGAACTCTTTCGGGCGCTTCTCCACCTTGGCCCACGGGTCGCTGCTGGGAATCTCCTCGGGCGTGATCGTGATCGCACGCGGCGGGCAGATGAATTCGCAGAGCTGACAGCTCACGCAGCGCTCGCGATCATGCTCGTCCGTCACCAAGGCGGGCGCGCCCCGATAGTGCTCGGGCAGGTTGAGGTCCCATTTTTGTTCGGGATACTGCATGGTCACATGCGTCTTGCCGCGCAGCATTTTGATCGCATGGCCGAGTGTTATGCGCAACCCGTTGTAGAGCGTGGAGATAAACCAGCGCTCGTGCCATTTGAGTTTGGGGCGTTGAACAACGATGGTAGCCATACGCTATTTGAGTGGAAAATACATCATAAGCACCGCCGTGAGAATCACGTTGGCGAGCGCAAGTTCAAAGAACACCAGCCAGCCTAGTTTCATGAGCTGGTCATAACGGAAGCGTGGCAGTGTCCAGCGCACCCAGATGAAGAAGATGATGAAGCCCACAACTTTCGTAAGGAAGCACGCGATGTGCGCGAGGCCGAGCCAGAACGGAGTCGCCCCGGCGTGATAAGTGAGTTGAAAGCCAGTCCATTTTTCAATCAAGCCGCCAAACGGAAGGCTCCAGCCGCCGAGGAACAGCGTGACCACCAAGCCGGAGCCGACGATCATCGCGGCGTATTCGCCGAGGAAAAACAAGGCGAATTTCATTGAGCTGTATTCGGTGTGATAACCTGCGACGAGTTCGGTTTCACATTCGGGAAGATCAAAAGGCGCGCGATTGGTCTCGGCGAACATCGAGATCACGAAGATCACGAACGAGATGAAAATCGGGATCAGCAAGACCCAACGCCCCACAGTGAGTCCCTTGCCCCAAAAAGGCAGCAGCAGCCAGCCGTTGGCATCTTGATACTGCGCGATCTTCGAGAGATTCAAGTCGCCGAAAATCATCAGCACCGGGATGATCGAAAGGCCGAGGGCGATTTCATAGGAAATCATCTGCGAGGAACTGCGCACGCCACCGAGGAAAGCATATTTGGAGTTCGACGACCAGCCCGCGAGCACAATGCCATACACGCCGAGCGAGGCGATGGCGAAGGTGTAGAGCGGCCCCACGCCGATATCCGCAATGACCAGCTTGATTGGCTTATGCAACCAATCGCCACTGATGCCGAAATTGCTGAGCCAGTCGAAATTCAATTCACTGCCGAATGGCACCACCGCCGCCGTCAACAGTGCGGGCACCATCGTGAGACAAGGCGCGAGCCAGTAGTAAAATTTGTTCACGTGACCGGGCGTGAAGTCTTCCTTGAGGATGAACTTCAATCCATCGGCCATCGGCTGGAGCAAGCCCGCGAATGGCAGATCGCGCTTGAAGCCGAAGAGCGTCAGCGGAATGCCCGTGCGGTTCGGGCCGACGCGATCCTGAATGATCGCGCTCACGCGCCGTTCCGCATACACCGAGTAAGCAACCATCGGCAGAATGACGATGAACGAGAAAAACACAATCTTCACCGCTGAGGCGATGATGAATGCGAGATTGATGCTGTCGAGGAAGTTGCCCATGGTCGCAACCCGCACGGCGGGAAAGGAGATACATATTTTACTACGGGAAGGGCGGCGAGCGGGCAACCCGAATTTGTGAAAAATTTCACAAAGTCCCCGATCGGCCCTTTCGCAGCACTTTTTGAGGCAGATTTCGCAAATCCTCCAAATCTTTCGGGCGAGCACTGGCCCTTTTGTTTTTCAAATCAATATCCCCCGTGTGGCGTGGGAATCCGTGGAAGGCGACCGCGTAACCGCCCACGACCACATAGCGAACACGCCTACGATTGAGCAACCGTATAAAATCGCGGAAGTCGTCGGGCAGCGGGATCATAATCAGCGGAGTTCATCTGGCGCAGCATTTCCACAATCTCAAGCCGCTTCCGCGCACTCATGCGCAGCCAGTCGCGACGATCTTGAGCTTCTGCATCGGCAAAAGTGCTAAACGTTGAGAGCTTGCGATTAAGCTTGGCCGATTTGTAAAGTGTGCGCGGCATATCCAACTGCAAGCTACGCGGAGAATGCCGCGCTGTCGAGTCAACAAGATGGGAGTGAAGTCCTTCGTATCCATGTAGCTATTGATTGATCATGCCGAACGAGATTGCATGTAGCGCACGCTGTTTTACACTCCGCTTCGTGAACGGATCGAACTGACGCACAAGAGATGATGAACGAACTGGAAGTGCTGTGTGACGTAGCCCGCCGTCTGGAAGATGCGGGAATCGACTACATGCTGACTGGCTC
>JAYVQB010000036.1:0-11740 GCA_043757085.1 Verrucomicrobiota bacterium | reverse complement strand
AAACTGGCTGTGCGGCACCGAGGACATCTGCCCGCACTATCGGGCATCAGGCGATGAATGCCAGTTCACACCCGCGACCGGCGCAAATCATAGCAACTACGCGATCCAAGCTTCTCGCCAATCTTCAGCCACCAATGCGTCATGCATCTGTCGCGCAGATAGAGCATTTTTTCGAGGGGCTTCTTGCCGTGATTGCTCACCAGAGAATGACAGAACCCACAAAACAAACCCAGCCGCACCCATTTGGATCGCAGCATGAGATGTCGGTAGCGACTTAGCTTGTCCAGCGCCTCACGATCCGCTTTCAGGTGCTCGCGCTCCACCTTCAGTTCCTCCACTTGCTTGCTCAGCACACCGGACATGGAAAAAGTCGATACTCCATCAAATGCGCCCGCCAGGCTTTTATTCGGAAATTCATCAAGCTCCGGTCCGTGAATTCCCTGAACCAGCGCCGCCAGCTCATCTTCGCTGCACTTCGCCGCAAGCTGAGCCAGTGTCACTTGAAACAGCCCAGCGTGAAAGCTGGAGATGTTGTCCCACGAGCAGCGCACGAAACCAAAAAAACGCTTCCTCAGTTCCGGCGATGTGTTCAAGCGCCCGGCGTATGCCCGATACAAATCCAAATGCATCCGCAGCATCTCGCGCAACAACGGCTCGGGTCTGGTGGAGATGGTATTGCTGCCATGCACACGGTATTCCAGCATCACCTCCGACACGATGGTCATCTGGCCTTCCAATGCGGCACAGGATAAAAAATAATAATCGTGATTGAAGCGATAGGGGCGAAAAGGATTGGCCAAAAGATAACTGGCCCGCGCAAAAACATTGCTGGTTGTAGCCACAAAATTCGCCTGCCCAAGCCACTCCGGCATATCCAGCGACTCCTGCTTGCCGAGACTCCACGCCCCATGAAACCAGCGCGAGCGCGCGGCGTCTTCAGGCAAAACAGCCCCATTGTCATCCATCACCCGCAAGCGGCTGCACACGACGGATTTGCCCGGTTGCTCGCCGATGATTTTCAGGCAGTTCGCAATGCGGTCAGGAAGATAGCGATCATCGGAGTTCAGGATGCTCACCCATTGGCAATCACTCGCCGCGAGCGCCACCAACTTGTTAATAGTGTTGTGTGCGCCGAGGTTTTCCTGCGCGTGAACTTCCACTCCGCGGTCGATGAAAGCATTGAGCACCTCCAGTGAATTGTCCTTCGATCCATCATCAATCACAATGATGCGATCCGGCTTCCGCGTCTGGCCCAGCACAGACTCCAGCGCCTCGCCTACGAAGCGAGCGTGATTGTAACAAGGAATAATAACGGCGACCCGGTCAGACATGAAGTTTTTGCACAATTTGATCAAACCACCCGCGCTCCAGCGCTCCACGGTCTTGAGTGGGGGGCGTGGCCCGAAGCTTCAAGCGCATCGGCCCCAGACGCAGTTCACGATGGGTGGGAAGTTCTTTCAATGAAAGCTTATCTTGGGCCAGGACACCCGTCATCGCATTAAGTTTTTCATCCGAACTGCTCACCAGATCAAAATCACCCAGCAGTCTCGCCAACACCGCGCGACCCAGCGAGGGAGATTCCTCAATCGCCGCGCTCGTGCGCAGTCCCGACAGTTTTTTCAACAGCCAGACGCAGACGACCGCATCCGAGCGAAACGCATGAACGTGCTTCACTCCGCGACGCGGCAGCACATCCGCCAGATAGACCGCGCGACGGGCTTGCAAATAAAATTCCTCGCCGCTGACCGCATCTCCCAAATACTTGCGCATCATCTCCAACTGATGACGCCACGCGCTGCGTTTCAGCCAATGCGATTCCAGAACCACGGCATCAGGAAGAAACTCGATCTGAGAAAGCAACGTGTCTGGATTTTTGCCCGAATAGCCATCGCCCAACGAACACGCAATGACGCGCAACAGGGCTTCATCGGCGAGGCTCTCCAGATGCGTCTCCGCGCCGCTCCATGAATTCATCAAATAAACGACGGGTGCTTCCGTTCGTAGTGCGCCCTTCAGGGCGTCAGTATCCGCACGCCCTGAAGGGCGCACTACGAACTCAAATTTCACCGCAAGCTGCGCTGCCGTGATGTTCAGCGAAAACATTTCCTCCGCGCGCTTGCGGCCTGCGTCGCCCAAAGCCTTGCGCCGCGCACCATCGATCGAAAGTTCCATGATCGCGTCTGCCAGCGCATAGGCGTCATCTGGTGGCACTAACAATCCTGTCTCGCCGCCCGACACCATCTCCGGAATGCCGGCGACCGTGGTGCTGACGACGGGCAATCCGCAGGCCATCGCCTCCGTGATCACCGTCGGCAAAATATCCGACGCGCCCTTTTGATCCACCATGCTGGGCAGCACGAACAAATGCGCTTCCGCCAGCTCGCGCTGAATTTGTTTCTGGCTGCGCATCCCGAGAAGTTCGACATTGAGCAAACCATTCGCAGAAATTTCTCGCTCCAAAGTTGTTCGCATCGGCCCCTCGCCAATGATGCGAGCCTCGACTTGCACCCCGCGTTCGTTCAGCGCACGCACGGCGCCGAGCAAATTCTGGAATCCTTTGAACTCAATTAACCGCCCAACGGAGAGAAGGCGCAACGGGCCGTCACGCTCGGGTTGTGCCTTGGGAAAATCATCGAGTTCGATTCCGTTGTAGATGCGCATGATCTTGTCCGCGCTATCAGGGCAAGTGTGTGCCAGCAGATCGCGCGAGTAATCGCTCACCGTGATGACAAACTCCGCCTCGCGTGCCATCTCCCGCAGCAGTTCGTCACTGCCCAGATCGACCATGAAATCCTGCGCGTGCGCCGTGAAGCTGAAAGTGAAGCCCAGCCTTTTCAGAAACAAAACCGTGTGCGTCGCGCGATTGGCAAAGTGAACATGCACATGACTCACGCCAAGTTTTTTTAGCAGCGGCGCGAAGTGCCACGCATTGCGCGCACGAATGGCCGACTTGAATGACTTGCCATAATGGTCGTCGTGCTCCGTAACGGCCTGACCAAGCGCATACTCGAACGCCGGTGTCTTCGCCTTTGCATTCAGCACGCGATCCGGCGGCGGATAATGAATCTCCGCCTTCAGCCGCGCCAGTCTCTCGTGTCGGAACGAATCCGGCGGCGGATTGAGCGATACAATCTCAATGTCAAAGCCCATCTTCTCCAAGGCCAGCATCTCCGAATCACAGAACGTCTGCGAGACGACCGGATAGCGGCTGTAAAGGTAGGCGAGGCGCATGGAATGAAATGACGAATGCAGAATAACCAAACTCGAATGAAGAAGAAATGTCAAAAAACGAATGCTTGCGAGCGGGACTTGTCATTCGCCATTGGACATTCTTCAGGCAATCGACTTTGATCCGTCATCATTCGTCATTCGTCATTATGCCCCAAATCCCCACCATCACCACCCACGAGGAAGTCATGTTCTTCGACACCGATTGCGGCGGAGTCGTCCACAATCTCGCCTACCTGCGCATGATCGAAACCGCGCGCACCCGCCTAGCCGCGAAGCTCGGCATGAACCTGCGTGAGATGGCGCACACTCATTTGTATCCCGTGCTCGTGCGCACGGAGATCGATTACCGCAAGCCCGCGAAGCTCGGCGACGAGCTGGTCATTCATGGCAAACTCGACAGCATCGAGCGCGCCCGCTTCTGGTGCAGCTTTGAGATGCGCCGCAAGGACGAGGACGCTTTGCTCATCACCTGCAAACAGTCGCTCGCCCTTGTGCAAATGCCACAAGGCAAACCGATGCGCCTGCCTGCTGATTGGAAGGAAAAGTATGCGCATCTGATGGTGTCAGGGGCTGCCAGCCCTCCGTCTGCTCTATAGGCGGGCTGGCAGCCCACCACACTTTATCATGCCGCATTTCAATAAACTCCTGCGCCTCGCGGAAACCGAAGTCGCGCGCACGCTCGATCGTCTGCCAGAAAATGTGTGCGCCGCAGCCAGTGAATGTGCCGTGACTTATGAAACCATCAGAGACGCGCTCGCTGATGATGAATCTTTAGGAGATGATCTCCTCGGCTTGTTCGAGGGCCTTGATCGACTTGATCCGCAACCATCAAGCCCCGAGGAAATGCCGCGCATCCGTTTGTTCCTCGATAACTTATGGGATTACTGCGACGGTGATGAACTGACTTATCGCAAAGAAATCCGCATCACCTATCTCCACGAACTCGGCCACTATCTCGGCTGGGACGAGGACAAGATCGATGAACTGGGCCTAGGCTGAGCGCTCAATTAATCACCTGAACCGGCATCCCGACGTAGGCGTTGTCGTAAAACTTCTTCACCACACCGCGATCCATCCGGATACAGCCGTGCGATGCGGGATAGCCCGGCAGATAGCCCTCGTGCATGCCCACGCCGTCGCCGCGAAGGCGCATGAACCACGGCATCGGCGCTGCCACATAGCGGCAGCCCGCAGGCACACGCGTGGATGGCATCGCGTCCTCGTTGACCATCTTGCCCTGCAAATCCTCGATCCAGCCATATTTCGATGACTTGTGCGTGGGATCCTTCTCCATGATTTTGTATTGTCCGGGCGGCGTGTTGCGCCCTTCCTTGCCCGAGGCGATGGCTGCCACACCGATGACATGGTCGCCACGATAAAATTGCGCGACTTGTTTATTCAAATCCACCACGATGCGCGGCGCTCCGGGCGAGCCATCATCATCCCAATAAGAAACCTGCTCACCCACACCCAGTGATGGTGGTGCCTGCGGTGGCGCAGAACCAAGGCCAACCAGATAGTCACTGCCCGTCGCAACAGGAGTCTGACAAGACACCAGCAACAGGCTGGCGGCGCACACCGAAAAAATAACGATTTTCATGTGCCATCTGTGTTGCCACGAATTCCGGCTTGTTCAATCGAAAAGCCCGCAAACACGCACTGCGTCAGGTAGAAGGTCTTTCAAAATCGTCCTACATCAACATCTTACACGGTTGGCAAACTGAAGATGGCCCGCGCACCACTGCGTCCATCCCGGTTTTCTATATCCGCGCTGCCCCGATGCAAAAGAGACGCCTCACGCACGAAACACAATCCGAGACCAGAGCTTTTCTTGCCCGTCAAGGGTCGCGGCAATGAGTAAAAACGCTCGAACACCCGCTTCATCGCATAGTCAGGCAAGCCGGGGCCTTCATCCTCGACAACAAAACAGGCGCGACCATCCACGACCTTCAAGCCCAAAGAAATCTCCCCGCCCTGCGGTGAAAAATCGACCGCATTCTGCAGCAGATTATTCAAGGCCGTGCGCAGGAGAAATGCATCACCACACACCATCACATTCTCCTCGATCCAGCGGTCGAGTTTGATTCCCCGCTTCGCGAACATCGGACCAAAGTGGTCGCAGACTTCCCGTGCCACCATGCTGAGATTTAATTCCTGGGCGTCTTCGAGAAACTTCTGCTTCTCCAACGCGGTTAGCGCCAGCAGGCGATCCAGCAAATCCTGCAAGCGGAGTGATTCCGCTTGGATGTTGTGCAAAAACTTTGTGCGCTGCGCCTCTGGCACTGCTGGTTCTTGCAGCAATTCGGAAGCACCGCGAATCGCAGCCACTGGACTCTTTAACTCGTGAGTCAGCGTCTGAACATAATGCTCCACCGTCTCTCGGTCCTCCAGCACGTCACGCATCGTTTCAAATGCTGCGCCCAGAGTTTTCATCTCTGATCCGTGCAATCGCGGCACAGGCGGACGCTCACCGCGCGTGATGTCCCGCGCGTAGTCGGTCAGTCTGCGGATGGGCCGCGTCGTCCATCGCGCCAGCAGACCTGAACCGAGCAACATGCACAAGACCAGTGAGCCGATGGTGCGCTTGAGCCATGAGCGTGTCTCATCGCGGAACATGGCCATGCTCTGTTGCGGCTTTCCAATGCTGACGACTCCCACGATTTTCTCATTCACAATAATTGGCGCGGCCACATAGAGTTCCGCCGTTGAAGAATCGGCCTCAACTGTGCGCGTTGCCCGTGCGCCGTATTCTCCGGCGAGCGCCAGCCGCACATCCTTCTTCGTCTCACGCTGGCCCACTCGCTCCGGGCGCATGGAATCGTAGAGCACCATGCCACTGCTGTCGGTGACATAGACATCCATATCCATGCGGGTCTTGGTGAAGGAATAAATTTTGGCTTCAATTTGACGCGCCTTCGCGCCAGTGAATGCGGCTTGCAGTGTTGTGGTGTCCAACTTGCCTTCGCCATCTACATCATGCGCGAGCATCTCTGCCATCACGTTCGCGATGTCCACCATTGGCTCTTCCGCCGCCTCCAGATATTGCCGCTCCACTCGGCTCAGCACTTGATCCATCATCAAAAGAAATCCGATACCCGCGATCAACGCGAAACCGAGGAGCAGCTTGGAAGTAAGCGACATGGCAGTGGAGAAAAATTAATCCCAGTGCTCCGCGAGCGAATAACCCAGCCCGCGATGCGTCACGACGGGTTCCAAATCATCGCGCACCGCTTTCATCTTGGCCCGGATGGATTTCACATGCGCATCTACCGTCCGTTCCATCGCCGCATCCGGTTCATCCGAGGCGTGCTCCATGAGTTGTCCCCGGCTGAAGACGCGACCCGGATGGAGTGAGAGCGCTTTTAGCAAACGAAACTCATAACGCGAGAGCGGCAGTGTCTCGCCGAAATAACTGATCGCACAGCGCATCTCATCCACAGCTATCGGTGACACTTCCTTTTTCACGGCCACGCTCGCGGGCTTCGCTCCATTTTCCATGCGGCGTAACACGGCTCGCACACGGGCGGTGAGTTCGCGTGGACTGAACGGTTTGCAAAGATAGTCATCACCGCCGATCTCCAATCCAACGACGCGATCCACTTCTGCCGATCGCGCCGTGAGAAAGATGACGGGCACATTTTTCACGGAGTGCATTTGCTTGCAGACTTCGAAACCCGACATGTCTGGCAATCCCACATCCAGCACGACCAATGCGAAGTCCTCTTTCTTCACCCGCGCCAAAGCATCCGCTCCCGTGGGGCACACTACGGTGGTGAAGCCCTCTGACTCCAGCGAATAGACGATGTTGTCGGCGATGGAGGGTTCATCCTCCACGACGAGAATGCGGGTGCGTTGGTGCATGGCGAGCATGGTTTAGTAACAGTTCAGGATTTCTCTGAAGGTGGAAGATAATCTTGAAAGTCATGTGGCGCACCTTTCCAATATAGCTTCGTTACGAGATAGAGTGGATCGTCATTTTGTCCATGCTCGAAGACGAGAACCTGACCCGACTCTGTAAAAGCATAGCTATAGTAATTCACAATTACATCGATGATCCTTCCAGCACCCTCCTTTTCAACTCTATGCGAGTATTCAATGGCGGATTCATAATCGGACCATTTCCTCCAAGCAATATTCCCCACCGAATCCAACTCTCGAACTTCCATCGTAAAATTGATGGTCATCCAGAATCTCAAAGCAATGGTCGCCACCACGACGATTGCGGAGAAAGTAAAGACGGTGAAGAATTTCTTCATGTGACAGTTTGATGGAAGCTCACGCGTTCACCGGCAGCTGTGGAGGCAAGTTCCGTGGCTTAGCTTTGCTAAATAGCGTGCTCCAATCCATTTTTGCCGTGAGAATCATGAGTAGTGCTAGGGTGATAATCGCGCCAATGGTAACAGTCAGGCCAGTAAGTCCATCAAAGAAGAAGCTGTAGCTGAACAGCACCATATAAGCGAATTGCGCGGGCACAGCGACCCAAAACAGTTTCTTGCCCCCGACCAATCCAACATAACCGCAGACCAACACCAATGAAACCGCTGAGGCGATGACAAAGCTCAAATGAATCGGCAGTAAATCCACGAGATAGGCGAACAGAATCTGAAACGCGAAACACCCCGCAGCCAGAAAGAAATAGTTCATCGGATGGAGGCTCGCCCCACGCATCAGGCCCACGATGAGCAACACGGCAAAGAAGAACACGAGCGAAACCGGCGCAAAGAATGAGATGCGAGCCGCAACTGGTCCGGCGTTCAACACCTTGGGCATGTCCATCCCGATGGCGGGTGCGCTCAAGACATCGGGATAGTTCCAAGTGTATTGATGGGCAGCCTCTGATCGCGCGGTCGGCGATCCGGTGCCTTGGGGAAAGTTGATCTCATCAAAGTCCGTCGTCATGTCGAGCTTGAAGTTTTGCACCCGACTGGCATCAGGAAATACATAGCGCCAGGCATCCATGCCGCGCGACAAATAGGCGACATGCAGTGGCACCGTGCCCTTCGCTGGAACCTGCACAGCCTCGGTAATAATTCCATCTGTAGGCGCGGTCTGGCGCGGAGCCGAACCGCCGACGGTGAAGGAGAAGTTGGTGTAGCTCGCGTTCTTAGCAGGCAATGGAAATTGCACATAGATCGTCTGCTCAATGGGAGTCGGATTGGTAATCTCATAATCGCCCGTGAAATTCACGGTGTAAGTTCGATGCCAGAAAAGTCCGCGCTTCTTCGGCTCGTAATGCAGCTCCACTTTGGCCTCGCTGCGGGAGGGTTTGATTTCAATACGCTTGCCCCCACCTGTTGATGAAAACAAGAAAGCGGACGGATGCTTTTGATCCATCGCCGGCCCCCAGACTTCCGTCACCTCACCGCCCATTTGGTTACTGAAGTTAGCCGAACGAAAATTAAGGGCTGTTCCCAGCACAGCCCAGGCGGCGGCAGTGCAGATGGTGATCAAACAGATGGCGAGAAGACGAAAAAAGTTCATGGCTGGTAGTGAGTTGAGAGTTTGTGATTTAGAGAATTTAATGGAATGCAGATTTAGTTGAGGCCGCGTTTGCGGTAGAATAGCTCGGCAGCAGGCCGCTCATTGCGGCAGAGCTTCTTCAAGCGGTTCGTGATGTTCTCTTTGCCGCGCGTGGATTCAGATGCCACGTCCGTATTTCCACCGACCGCCGTCAGTTCATATGAATCTGGCAGCTCGATGTTCCATGTCACTTCGCTGATGAAAAGCGGCGTCAGCGGTAGTTCCAGCGCGATCTGTCCTTCGACCGCGTCCAGCTTGTTCTTGGCTGTCGTGTAGGAAAATGAAACGGTCGTCTTCGCGGTTTTTCCGCCGCCCGGTTCCGCTAGAATGATTTCAATGCCGCCACCAGCACGGGCGACTGGCTTCACGGGCACGCCACCCACGCTGCATTGAAGGAGGATGCCTTTCTCCGGCAGTGTGAAGCTCCAGCGCAAGCCCTCCACATGCTCGATCTCGAGTGTCGCTTCCGTGAGCACGGAGCCATCGCCCACAACTTTTGAACTGTAATCACTGCGAGTCACGATCGCCGGAGCAGTCTCCATGCGCGGGAGGAGTTTGCTTTGCAGCGATGCCGAAGCTGTTGCTGTCACAGTGTCGAATTCCTTCAGGGTTGTTTCACTGCCAACCCACTTCGGAAGCTTCGCGGAAGACATCGGGCCTTGCAGATTGGCACCACTGAATTCCTTGCCCTGCGGAACCGCGATCATGAAAACCGTCTTCACCCGGTCTTCTTTCAATTGAGTCGGCGCGCGCAGTTCCCATTCGTGAGCGAGCGGTAATTGCTGAAGCGCATAGCTGATTCTAAGCTCCCGCTCCTGCACATCACGGGTTTTCCACCGCGCACGCAGTTCCAGTTTTCCTTCGGCACTGCGAGCGTATTTGGCGTCTTCAATATCGTCGCCCGTGACTTTGATCGAGCGGGCATTGCTGGGTAGCACCAGCACAGCTTCCAAGGCTGATCCATTCAACGCCATCGCGTGAACTCGAACCCGATAGTTCAGTTCGCCCTCGCCCTCGAAGACGAGTGCTTCATTTTGCAAACTCCAATCGCTCGGCTGTGGTGGCAGTGGTGCCGGTTCCGGCTTCGGTTCTTGCACGGCATCTGTCAGCGACAGCACCATGTCTCCACCTTTAGCTGGCAACGCGATCAAGACCGCTCCACTCTCAAGAGCAGGTGCCACGTTATCGCCCAGCTTCAATGTGCGCGTCACCGGAACACCGCGCACTTCCAGCGACCCGACGGCGCAAGGTGCCGTAGTGAGTTGCAAGAGCGTCGCCCCACTCGCCACGGACAATTTGTTATCAACGAAACGCACCTTCACGTTTTGCGTTCCGCCCTCTTTGACCAGCAGGCACAATTCATCTTCTTCTACAACCAGCCTCGCGTCAGGCGGTTCCACGCTCGCGACTGCCAGCCCCGCGCCCAACAACGGAAGCCGCTCCCACTTTCCGCCGAAACTCTCCGCGCGAAACTCCGCCTCCAGTTGCGTCTTTCCACCGGCAAGATTCAGCCGGTAATGCGCCGCGAGAATTTTCCCGACTGGCACAATTTCTTTTTGTGGCGCTGCTGGTTTTTCCGCTTGTGCTGCCGCCCAGAGCTTTCTCAGTTCCACATAAGGAATGCGCACCTCCGCATGATCGAGCGCCGGGGATGTCAGGCCCGCATCTTCAGCTTGGGCACATGGAATCGTGGCCATACCCACACACGCCGCCACCATCAATGAATGATATTTTGTGATTTTCATGGCCACATTCTCCCACCCCATGATGAAGGCTTGATGAAGCCATGATGAATTGAATGTGAATTATCTCGGCACCACTTGATGCGCCCATTTGCCTCCGCCGGACGAATCGCTTACATCCATTTACTCATGTCCTCCCGCCCTTCGTCTCTCCCCAACGTGATCCAAATTCGCGGTGCGCGGCAGAACAACCTGAAGGGCTTCGATCTCGATTTGCCCTTGGGAAAACTGAACGTCATCACCGGGCCGAGCGGCAGCGGGAAATCATCGCTCGCGTTCGATACCATCTATGCGGAAGGCCAACGACGTTATGTGGAGACATTCTCGCCATATACGCGGCAGTTCTTCGAGCGCATGGACAAGCCCAAGGTGGACGCCATCATCGGCATCCCGCCCACCATCGCCATCGAGCAGGTCAACAACATCCGCTCCACTCGCAGCACCGTCGGCACCATCACGGAGATCAACGATTATCTGAAGATGCTGTTCCCGCGCCTCGCGGAAGGCGTGTGCCCCGAGTGCAGCAGGCCCATCAAACCGGAGTGCGCCGAGAGCATTCAGCGCGCCCTACTAAGTGAATACTCTGGCAAGACGGCGCTCATTCTTTTCGGGGTGCCCGTTCCCGCGAAAACAAGCGCTGATGATTTCTTTCCGTTCCTTCAATCACAAGGCTATGTGCGCGTGCTACTCTTCGGCGAAATCTTCCGCACCGACGAGCCAGCATCATTCGGCAAAAGAAAACTGCCCGCCGTGGTGCATGTCATTCAAGACCGCATCACGCTCGAAAATGCGAATAAGTCACGTCTCACTGAAGCCATCGAAGCCGCGCTGCGCTTCGGCAAAGGAACGTGTGGTGTAGGCATTGTGCCTGCATCAAGTGCAACAGGCATTGTGCCTGTCCCCTCTGCGGGCAAAATGCCCTCACGACCCGTCGCAGGTGTAACACCTACGCTACACTCCTTCTCCACCGACTGGCGCTGCGCCGATTGCGACATCAAACTCCCGGCGCCCACACCCGGTTTGTTCAGCTTTAACAATCCCATCGGCGCGTGCCCCACGTGTCGCGGCTTTGGCCGCACGCTCGGTCTCGATTTGACCAAGGCCATTCCCGACGAATCACTCAGCATCCGTGAGGGTCTCGTGAAAGCTTTCAGCGGCGACTCTTATAAAGACTGTCAGAACGATCTCATCAAATGTGCCAGGAAGCGCGGCGTTGACATTGATCTCCCGTTCGAGCAATTCAGCGC
>JAYVQB010000035.1:0-2995 GCA_043757085.1 Verrucomicrobiota bacterium | reverse complement strand
TCGCGGAGGGATTCGGATGCTGGTCGTTTTTCCAGCTTCCGCAGGCGTTTGGCTTCCTTGGCAGACTTATTGGCGAGATCGCGCTTCCGCTTCTCGATCTGGTCATTGGTTATTGCCAGGAAGCGATTCAACGCGCTGCGGCAGTGCGCGCAGCGATGGCGGCTTCCGCACGGGCGATCTGATGCACGCTGGATTCAAGTTCGAGACCTTTGAGGCCCTTGTAGTTTTTGCCGACTTTCTTGACTAGGCAACGGCTCGAGAGCTTTTGCAGCTTCTCGTAGCAGCGCAGGCGGAGCATTTCTTCACCACCGCTGACGGCCTTTTTGCGCTTCAATCCTTCATAGACTTTGAGGAAGAGCGGCTTGAACTCGATGACTTCTCCATCGGAAAGGGCTGTCACCAGCTCGTCTGTAACATGATCAACTGAACGGCGCATAAAGGTGGATCGTTTGATATCTGCCATAGTCGGGGAATATAGCACAGTCCTGTTGAGTCTGCATGGATAAATTGAATTATCTGCCACGTTGCGATCTCATCTGGCGGATTCCGCCCCCGCCCTTGGCACCTTTGGACTGCATAAAACTCTTCTTTTGGATCTGGGGTTTGGCCGAAAAGACGTTCTTAAGCGAAAGCGGCTTGATCGGGTTGATCACGGGCGCTTTTTCAAGTGTTTTGCCAGCCGGTGCATCTTCAGTTCCATCATTCATGACGGGATACTAGCGCAGACAGGGGCGAATGTCTTGGTAATTTTCACGACCGCTTCATTGGCGCATTTTATTGAGCGCCAGCGGGGCCAGCGTCAGGGCGAGGCCGATCAAAAGTGTCCACATCGCGCTGCTGACGAAAAAGGGATACACGCAGAGCAAAGTGCCGAGAACTAACATGATGAGATTGCCCTGATTTCTGCCATAGACAAAATATCCCGCGCCGATCGCGCCAAAAATAATGCCCCAGAGAAATGCGTCGCCAAAGTCCATGGGATTTAATTTGGGAGTATGCCTCTGGAGGCGATTTTTTTACCAAGCCCCCATGACCTCCACGGCATAGCCCCGGAGATATTCCGTTTCCGGGATGCCGCAGATGATGGGGTGATCGCCACGCTGGGTGTAGGAGTCGATGCGTCGCAGGGCGCGGCGGGAGTCCACTCCGGCGGACATGATGACCTGCCGGAGATCGCCACCAGTGATGTGATGGGAGCAACTGAAGCTCACGAGCACGCCGCCAGGATTGAGCATTTTCAGGGCGCGGAGATGGATTTCTTTGTAGCCGCGCAGGGCGTCGTTAATCGAGGACTTGGTCTTGGTGAAGCTGGGCGGGTCGAGAATGATGAGATCGAAGACCTCCTCGCGTTTTTCCATGTCCTTGAGGAAATCAAAGACGTTTTCCTTGATGAAATTGATCTTCAACTGCGCGTAGTCCGCGTTCATCTTGGCTAAGGTCAAGGCCGGTTCGCTGCTGTCCACGGCGAGGACAGATTTTGCTCCGTTTTCCGCACAGGCCTGGGCGAAGCCGCCCTGGTTGGTGAAGCAATCGAGCACGCGCTTGTCCTTCGCGAAGCGCCCAACCTTTGTGTAGTTGTCGAGCTGATCGAGATACAAGCCTGTTTTCTGTCCTTCCATGAGGTCGGCGCGCAGAATGGTCTTGCCGGACTTGACCATGAATGGGGCCGGGGCAGTGCCGAAGAGCACGGATTTCACCGGCTCCAAGCCTTCCATTTTTCGCATAAGCGTATCGTTGCGCTCGATGATGGATTTGGGATTGAGAACCTTGCGGATGGCCTCTGCGATCAGTTCCTTTCGCATGTCCATGGCCAGCGTCAGCGTTTGCAGGACAATGTGATCGCCATAGCGGTCAATGATCACACCGGGCACCCCGTCGGATTCGCTCCAGACCACACGGCAGACTTTCTGGTCGATGGGCAATGTGGCGCGATGAGCCAGCGCGCGCTCGATGCGCCGCTCGAAGAATTCCATGTCGAGATCCTGTTTGCGAAAAGAGAACCGGCGCGCGGAAATCTGCGACCTGCTATTATAGATAGCGCTGCCGATGATACGGGCCTTGGAATCTTTGAGCAGAACGACATCCCCCGGCTGAGGGTTTCCGCGGCTGGACAGGATGTCGCTGCTATAGACCCAATCATGTCCATGAAAAATGCGGCAACGAGGTTTGACGACGAGAAAAGCTGGCATGACTTCATCATGCGCGGCGCAAGCTGCGTGTCGAATGATAATGATGCGATCCGCGACCGTCAGCCTTCCTTGATCTGAATGTGCCGGTATTCCATCTGATTGCGATCCGCCTCAAGTCCAATCGGTCCAGTGGCTGGCAGTTTCAGCGCATCTTCCAGAACCTCGCCATTGCATTCGCAGTGGGCGATGCCGTCCTTCACGGTGATGATGATGGTGTTCCAGTCCTGCGGCTTGTAGTTCTTCAAGTCCTTGTATGGTCCGGCGACAAGATAGTCCCGGCACTGGAGCTGTGGCTTGCGCAAAAAGATGCCGCTGTCCGCGTTCACGGCGGCGCGGAATTCGATCTTCAAAATAAAATTCTTCGGGAATTCCTGCGTGCTCCACAACTGGCGGAGATGCGGCCCCTTGCTTTTGTCCTCAGGGTTCACGACGATGCTCTCGCCCTTCGCACTGTAGCGACCATCGCTGGATTCCGTTTTGCCGTCGAAGGACTCCAGCACTTTCTGCTCCTTGTCGCGATAGCCCCAGCCGCTGAGATCCTGGCCATTGTAAAGGCTGACGAAGCCGGGGTCGGGCTTCCAGTCATCCGCCCGGGAGACGCCAGAAAATGAAGCAAGCAAGAGGGCGGCGCAGAATATTTTGGTGGGAGTCATGAGGAAAAGCGTGCCATGTTTTTGTGGCGGGTGTCAAGCCAAAACCCGAAAACGTGTCGTGTAGCACTCAAAGAGGGACGGTTTTGTAGCACTCAAAGAGGGACATTTTTCAATCGAGCTTGGGGCCGATGTGCAAAAAGACCTTTGGGCGCT
>JAYVQB010000034.1:0-11762 GCA_043757085.1 Verrucomicrobiota bacterium | reverse complement strand
TCCTGAGCACGTCGGATTGATACTTATCTTTCAACACAAAGTGGAAGTCGAATTCGGGATCAATGGTGGTGGTCTCGTCCATCGGCGGAATGTGGAGCGGTTCTTCGCCGGGGATTTTCCGACGGAAGAAAAGATAACTCGTTTCACCGAACCACGGCAGCGAGAGATCGGCCTTGGTATCTTTCATATAAGGCACGAGGCTCTTGCCTTCAAAACGCGGATCGGTCGGGACGCCGACGAGGTCGAGCAAGGTCGGAGCGAAATCGAGCGAGCGCACGATCTTCCCGACTTTCTCACCGGTTTTTTCCAGGCCGGGCACGCGCATGATGCAGGGGATGTTGTTGTTCTGGTCGCCGCCATTGAAGGTGAGTCCGTGGCCGAAGGTGACGTTCGGCTCGAAGAGGTCGTCGCCGTGATCGCCGGTGACGAGGACGACGGTGTTGTCCTTGAGTCCTGATTGATCAAGCGCCGTCATGACGCGCCCCACGCATCCGTCGAACATGCGAGTGCAGCCGTCATAGAGCGCGATGATCTGATCGACTTCTGACTTGGGGAGCGTTTCCCATTTTTTTCCGATGTCCACATTGCCAATGAACTCGTCCACGTTGAGCGCGAGCTGGTGTTGATGGACGCCGTTGTAGGCGGGGTCGCTCCAGAGTTCGGCGAACTCACGCGGCGTTTTGTAAGGCAGATGGGTGCAGGAATAGAAGGCGAATATGATGAAGGGTTTTTCATCGGCCTCGCGGCGCTTCAGCCGGTCGATGACCTGTCCGGTGACGACATCGGGCGTCATGTAGTTGGCGAAGGACTTGAGCTTGGGGAAGAGCCAGTGGCCGACGTTGTTGTCGAAAAAGAGCGGCAGAATCTGATGATGCTGATAGACCACCTCGCTCATGTAGATTTTGAAGTTATCGAAATCCGATACCGTGATGTCCTCGAAGCCCATGGGCAGCTCATGGAAACCGCAGGCGCACCAGTCGCCGATGACGGCGGTGTCGTAGCCTTTGGCCTTCAGCACCCCCGCCAGCGAGGGCGCATTGGCATTGGCCTTGGCCACCATCTCCCGGTTCGGGAACATGTGAAAGATGCCGTGCGTGTGCGGATACTGCGAGGAGAACATCGTCGTCAAGCTCTCCAAGGTGGAAGCGATGGGCGTGAAACAGCGTTGGAAGTTCACGCCGTTCTGCGCGATGAGATCAATGTTGGGCGTGGTGGGGCGGAAGTAGCCGTTGCAGGAAAGATGATCGGCCCGGAGGGAATCGGAGGCGAGAATGAGGATGTTCTTGGGCTTCGGCTTCGGCTTGGTAAATTCCTCGGCCACGCGCGGCGGTTCCTTGATGAAGCCGTAACCCGTCACGACCATGACCGCGAGCAATGCTGCGGGAAGAATTACCGGCCAGGGAAACGAGCGCGGATTGCGTTTGAAGGCATTGCGGATTTCCGTGAAGTAAAATATTGCGCAAACGATCAGCGCGACACATGGAAAGATATACAGCACGAAGAAGCTGAACCCATGCTGCACGGCTGGGCTGAACCATTCGCCGAACTTCCGCCAGCCTTCGTCAAAGTAAGAGTAATCGCCGAAGTAAGGCTTGTTCATCATTAGCCGGAAGATGAAGAATCCGTAGAGAATGCCGCTGAACATCAGTGCCCGCCAGATCACGCCCCAGCGCCCGAAGGTCTGTATGCGCCGCCACAGGAGGATCAGCGGATAGATCAACGCAATGAAAAGTAGGGCCACGATGATGTAAGCCACGAGCACTTCCACATTGCTCCAGAGAAGATAAAACCAGTGCTGCGAGACGGCGACGCTCTTGAAGTGATTTTGGTAGCCGGACGTGCTACCCGCGAAAGTGACCAGCGCATTCACATACCAGCCCACAAGAGTGGCCAGCACTGTGATGCAAACCAACCAGAAGATGCTTCGGCGGCTGATCTTGGGCGGCTCGGTCTTGGATTCTAAAATTGAATTCATGGATGAAAAAAGATGCCCGGATCGGGAACGCCGTGCCGACGAGCATAGCGGACATGCCTCATGCCTGCAACCCGACATTCATTCGAGCTGGGGTGGGATCTTTTTACATCCCGAAGTATCTTTTCAAGCCAAGCATCGGAGGGTTCGTTATCGCGTGCTGGCCAAAAACACCGCGCAACTTCACAGCCTCTCGCACTGGCCAACTTGGTCATTTCCAGCAGGACGCTGCTGGGTGCCATTACGCAGACCACACCTGTTGGGCACGCGGTTCGGTGCAGGACAGCCATGAGGAACTGGGGCGCAAGGTGGGCTGGCTTCAGTTCGCCAACATCATGGGTTGCGTGGCCGCCACCTGGGTCGCGCTCTTTGTGGGGTTTGAGCGACTAAGCACTGCGGGTTTGTTTCAGTGCGTGGCCGCATTGGGAATTGTTTACGCCATCCTGCTGGGATTGCGTTATGCTATTTTGCCAACAACGCAGCGATTTCCGGCTCGCCCTGACTCCTGTGGCTAAAAAAAATTCGCTTTCCAAAGCCCTCGGTGACATGCAAAGTTCCATCCATCTCGCTGTGTCCGCCCCAGTATTTACTTCCAAACAGCCAGCCAGTGTCGCTGACCAAAATCGCGATCTCCATCTTCGCGCCTACCGGCACATGCTCGCAGCACGCCTTTTGGAAGAGAGGCTGGGTGCGCTTTACCGCGCCGGAGGCAAGATAGTCGGTGGGGTTTATCTGGGCAAAGGTCAGGAGGCGTTCAGTGTGGCGCTGGCCATGTTCCTCAAGAAAGGCCGTGATGTTTATGGTCCGCTGATTCGCGATCAGTCCGGGCGCTTGGCTTACGGTGAAGCGATTCTGGACACCACGCGCACGTATCTTGGTTCCGCGCTCGGGCCGATGCGTGGTCGGGACGGGAACATTCATCGCGGTCGCCCCAAGGATGGAAATCCTGCGATGATCTCGCACCTCGGCAGTCTCATCAGTGTCGTCTGTGGCATGTTGCTCGCGCGGCGTTTGCAAGGCCGGCTGGGCGACAGCGTGGGGGCCACGTGCATCGGCGACGGCGGCACCTCGACCGGCGCATTTCATGAAGGCATGAACATGGCGGCGGTGGAAAAACTTCCGCTGATCGTGGCAATCGCCAACAACCAGTTCGCCTATTCCACGCCCACATCCCGGCAGTTTGCCTGTGACAATCTGGTGGAGCGCGCCAATGGCTACGGCATGGAAGGCTATACCGTGGATGGCACTGACCTTACGGCATGTCTTGAAGTTTTCCAAACCGCCGTGCGACGTGCGCGAGAAGGGCACGGTCCTCAGATGATCGTGGGAAACCTCCTCCGTCTGGCCGGTCACGGCGAGCATGATGATGCTTCCTACATTCCGCCTGCGATGCGCCAAACTGTGGCCGGGCGCGACTGTATGGTTTACGCCGAGGAAATCATCCGCACCCAAGGCTGGCTCAATGCATCCGATCTCGCCATGCTTCGCACTGAAGTTCTCAACGAAATTGACAAGGCTTTTACCCAGACCGCCCACGAACCTGCACCCGATCCCTACAAAGAAGCCTGGTCTCCTTTCGCCACACCGGAGCTTTACGAGGGCTGGCAGGTATGGTGAAAAAAATAAATGGTAATAAGTAAAGAGGGATAAGTTTAAATTCATCTCTTATACCATTTTCACTTCTCAGCCTATGTCCCTGACTTATCTCGAAGCCATCCGTGAAGCGCAATACGAAGCACTGCGTCGTGATCCAAACGTATTCCTTTACGGACAGGACATCGGCAAGTTCGGTGGCGCATTCAAGGCCACGAAAAATCTGATCAACGAATTCCCCGGTCGTGTGATCGACGCTCCCATCAGCGAGGACGCCATGGTCGGCGTGGCTGTCGGCGCGGCCATCGAGGGCGCGCGGCCCATTGTGGAAATGCAGTTCGCCGACTTCAGCGCCTGCGGGTTCAACCAGATCGTGAACCAGGCGGCCACGCATTTCTGGCGCACCAGCGTCCCCTGCCCCATCGTCATTCGCCTGCCTAGTGGCGGCACCGCTGGCAGCGGGCCGTTCCACAGCCAGAGCATGGAAAGCATCTACGCGCATTATCCAGGACTGGTCATCATGACCCCAGCCACGGTGGAAGACGCCTATCACATGCTTTTGACCGCCGTCTCATTGGATGATCCGGTTATCTTCTGCGAGCATAAGTTCCTCTATTACCATCTCAAAGCCGATTCGCTCCCGGATGAAACCTTGCCTCTCGGAAAAGCACGCATCGCCCGACCCGGCGTTCATGCCACGGTGGTTACTTACTCGGCCATGCTGCACGAATGCATCCGCGCTGCAGAAGAGCTTGTCGTGGAAGGTTATCAGATTGAGGTCGTGGACTTGCGTAGTGTGAAGCCGCTGGATGCAGAGACGATTCTCGCTTCCGTGGCCCGCACCGGCCGTTTGCTTTGTGTCGGCGAAAGTTTCCCTTGGGGCGGAGTTACCGCCGAAGTCATCGCGCGCGTCTGTGCCGACGGCTGGCATTTACTCGATGCCCCGCCGCAGCGTCTCAACTCCAAGGACACACCCATTCCCTATCACCCCAACCTCTGGCGGGCCCACCGCCCCACTGCCGCAAGCATCGGAACAGAATTGCGACGGCTCCTGAAATTCTAAACCATTGCCACTACATTTCGTCATGCATGTCATTCCCATCTTGATGCCCCAGCTCGGCGAGTCCATCGCCGAGGCCACCATCATCCGCGTGCTCATCGAACCCGGTGCCGCTGTGAAGGCTGGCCAGGAAATTTTTGAAGTCGAAACCAACAAAGCCGTGATGACCGTCACTGCTTCCTGTGCCGGTAACATCGGCGAGATCATCGCCAAGCCCAATACCAGTTATGCCGTCGGAGCCGCACTTGGTTCTCTAACCATTAGTGCCGCAGACGCCAAAAGTTTAGGACTGAACCTAAATGCCGTCCCGCCCGTATCCGTTCCCGTTACTTCCAACGGATCCAAGGACACGAGCAATGTGCATTTCCAGATCAGCGACGCCGATTCCATTCATGAACATCAGCCGATGGTCGAGCCGCTGGTAAGTGGTCTGCCCGTGCCCGCTGGAGCTGCGGGCGCTCATTATATATCGCCGCGCATGCGGGCTAGGATGAACGAACTCGGACTCAACGCCGCCGACCTCGCTGCCGTTCCCGGCACTGGCTCGGGCGGACGTGTCACCGTCGAGGACTTTGAACTGTTTTTGCGCAAGCTCGATGAACACCACATGACGAAAGCCTCGCCCATGCGCATCGCCGTGGCCGATTCCATGCGCCGAAGCTGGAGCCGCCCGCTGGCCACCGTGGGCGTGAATGTGGTTCTTGACAGCATGCTGGCGCACCGCAAGAAAGCCAATCCCAAACCCGGGCCCGCCCTCTATGTCATACGTGCCCTAGCACTGGCATTAAGCGAAAACACCGCCGTCGCGGGCCGACTTATCGGCAACCGCATCATCCATCCGCGCGCCATCGACATCGGTTTCGCCGTGGAAGTGGATGACGGCGTCATGGTCCCCGTCATTCGCGAAGTGGAAAAGAAACCGCTCGCAACCTTGGTGGATACTTACAACAAACTTGTTGAAAAGGCGCGCGCACGTCTTCTGCCGCACGACATGAACCGACCCGGCATCGCCACTGTGACCAACTTTGGCACCTTCGGCATCGTCTGGGCCACACCGATTCCCTTGCCGGAACAGAACTTAGTCATCGGTCTCGGCGCAGGCCGCAAAGCCCCACGCTGGAGCGATGAAGTGAACTGCTTTGTCCCCATCACCGAGGCCGAACTGACACTAAGCTTTGATCACCGCATTCTCGATGGCGGCGGTGCAGGCCGACTTCTCGCGCGTATAGCGGAACTGCTCCAGAAGCCGGAGAGATTGTGATCGCCCGCTCGCATTGAATGAGTAAATTCTTTCATACATATTTTGAGCTGGAATCTCTGAAGGGCCAGATAAAAAAAGTGACTCCGCCGTAGTTGGCAGAACCGCGTGAATTATTATGGAGTTGGTATTCCCCGTGCAGATCGTTACTACTTTTTGGCTGGAGCTGGAGAGACATTGACGGTCGTCGCCTTTTTCGAGCTATCAGCACCCACCGTCGCCCTCATGCCCACTTTGATGTCGCTCGCCTTGCCTCGCTGACCGTCAACAATGATGGTCGTATATTCACCGATGGAGTAGGTGTGCGAACCGCCCTTAGTCGATACGGATTTCACAGCGGACGCGTCTGTAGAAATGCTTTCGCTCGGACAGCGGCAGTTGGTCGAGATCGCCAAAGCCCTTTCTCTCAATGCCCGTCTGCTCATTATGGACGAGCCTACGTCGAGCTTATCAGCCCATGAATCGGAGGCATTGTTCCGGGTCATTGCCGACCTCAAGTTGCGCGACATGAGCATTCTGTATATCTCACACCGGCTTGGTGAAGTCTCCCGCATCGCGGATCGAGTCGTCGCGCTGCGCGATGGAAAGAATGCGGGAGAACTGGCAAAGCACGAAATCAATCACGCAGCGCTGGTCAAGCTCATGGTCGGGCGTGATTTGTCGGAAGCCTTCCCGCGCACGCGACACCAGCCCGGAAATGAAGCTCTGCGGGTGACGAATCTTCAAACGCAGGCCAACCCGAAACATCGTGTGACTTTCCACATTCGCCGTGGCGAGATCGTCGGCATGGCCGGACTCGTCGGCTCTGGGCGCACGGAAATTTTGCGGGCGCTGTTTGGTATCGAACCGCCCGTCGCGGGTGAGATTCGCGTGGATGCCAAGCATTTTTCACCCCGGCATCCGCGCGAAGCCGTCCATGCCGGGGTGGCCTTGGTGCCAGAAGATCGCAAGGCGCTCGGCGTGTTTCTGCCTGAATCCATCACTTGGAATATCAGTCTCACCGGCCTGCAACGTCATGCGCGCGCTGGCTTGTTCCTCAATCAAACTGTTATCCAGAACGACGCGAAAAGCGTCAGCACCCAATTGCACATCAAGGCGGAATCATGGGACACTGTGGTCGGCACGCTTTCCGGCGGCAATCAACAAAAAGTCGCACTCGGAAAATGGCTCGCGCTACAGCCTGATATATTGCTGCTTGATGAACCCACGCGCAGCGTCGATGTCGGGGCCAAGCGGGAAATTTATCAAATCATGGACAAGCTGGCTTCCGAAGGTGCGGCAATCCTCTTTGTCAGCAGTGAAATGGAGGAAGTGCTCGCGATTTCCGATCGGGTGCTGGTGATGCACGAAGGCCGACTGGCTGGCGAGTTGCAACGTTCCGCATTGAATGAAGAATCCGTGATGCGTCTGGCAACCGATCAGCATGATTAGAGAATTCGCCCCATGAAAAAGACACACGGCATCACCTTTCTTCTCCTCGCAGTGTGCCTCATCACGGGCATCATAAATCCTAATTTCATCAAACCCTACAATGCGGAGAATCTAATTGTCCGCAGTTCGCTGCACGGCATTCTCGCCATCGGCGCGGCTTTCGTCATTGTGACCGGCGGCATTGATCTTTCCATCGGCAATGTCGTCGGATTGATCGGAACGCTGTTGCCCTGGCTTCTGATGGATTGCGCTTGGGGCGTTGCGCCTGCAATCGTCGCATGTCTCGCACTCTCGCTCGGCATCGGACTATTTCATGGGGTGCTCATTACCCGCATGAAGCTGCAACCCTTCGTGCTCACGCTTTGCGGACTGATGCTTTATCGCGGGATCGCGCGCTGGTTGGCGCACGACAGTCCCAAGGGTTTTCAGAACAATTTTTAGCCCTTGCGTCATCTGGCCATTGGATGCGTGGATTGGTTGCAGGCCGGTGGTTACAAGTTGCCCGTGGCAGCAATCATCATCACGATCATCGCGGTCATCGCCGGCATCTTCTTTACCAAAACAGTCTGGGGCCGACATTTGCTGGCCGTCGGTCGCAATGAAGAAGCCGCGCGATACAGCGGCATCCGCACGGATCGTCTCTTGTTACTGGCCTACGCCGTTTGTTCGCTGCTCGCAGGTGTTGGCGGCATTTTATTCGCGCTGGATGTGAATTCTCTCGCACCGGACAAGCAGGGAAATTTCTATGAACTCTATGCCATCTCCGCCGCCGTGCTTGGCGGGTGCAGCTTGCGCGGTGGCGAGATCAGCATCCTCGGCGTGGTCATCGGCGCAGTGCTGATGCGCGTGCTTTATAACTCGATCATTCTCCTCGATCTGCCGGATCAACTGGAGCCGGTCATCATCGGTCTGGTGCTGCTGCTCGGCGTCATGGCGGATGAGGTGGTTAAAAAATGGAAACGCTCGACTCGTAAATGTTGACACATGGGCTGCGTTAACTTCAAAAAACGCCCCGCTACCATGGTCACACTACGTCCGCCTGCTTTCCGCCCGTCGGCCTGATCCTTTGTTCCAGCGCCGGGGAAAACATTGTCCGCTACACACTGGACACTCTGCCTAACAAAGTTCTCGCCCGCGAATATCAACTCGCACTGCCCGAAGAGAAGCGTCTCTCGCAGGAACTGGCGAAAACCAGAAAAAAATTGGAAGGCTTGCTGACTACTGATCTGAAAAGTGGAGCTTGAAATCGGGTGCGTTCTCGCCATGAGACATGCCTGCCATGCCCCAAGAAAAACCAACACAACACCAATTCCAAGCCGAGGTCGGCCAGCTTCTCGACATCGTCACCCACTCGCTCTACACGGATCGCGAAATTTTTGTGCGTGAGCTAGTATCCAATGCATCCGATGCGCTGGAGAAAATGCGATTGCTCCAGCTCACCGAGAAAGAAATCTTTGATGACAAGCTGCCGCTTGAGATCAACATCACCACGGACGAGACCGCCAAGACGCTGACCATCGCCGATTACGGCATCGGCATGACGAATGACGAACTGGTCGAGAATCTCGGCACCATCGCCCATTCGGGATCGAAGGCTTTTGTCCAGGCCATGAAACAATCCGGCAAGGAAGGCGCATCCAATGTCATCGGTCAATTCGGCGTCGGTTTCTATTCCGCCTTCATGGTGGCAAGCGAAGTGAAAGTCTATACGCACTTGTGGCGCAACGACGGCGGGCATCTCGTCTGGACCAGCGACGGCACCACGGGCTACACAATTGAAGAGTCACCGGGACAGCGCCGGGGCAGCCGCATCGTTTTGCATCTGAAAGAGGACGCAGCGGAATTCGCCAAACCGGATCGCATCAAACAAATTCTCGCGAAATACTCCAACTTCGTCGGCTTCACGATCAACCTCAATGGCGAGCGCATAAACACCGTCGAGGCACTTTGGCTCAAGAACAAAAGCGAAGTCACCGAGGAGCAATATAAAGAGTTCTACAAGTTCGCCGGACACGCCTTCGACGATCCGCGTTACACGTTTCACTTCAATGCCGACGCGCCGATCAATATCAACGCGCTGCTCTTCGCGCCGTCTCATAACACGGAGCAGTTCGGCATGGGCCAGATGGAAGCCGGTGTGGCGCTCTATTGCCGCCGGGTGTTGATCGATGCCAAGCCCAAAAAGTTTCTGCCGGATTGGATGCGCTTTATTCGAGGCGTGGTGGACAGCGAAGACCTGCCTCTGAACATCTCGCGCGAAACGATGCAGGACAGCGCACTGTTCCGCAAACTGGCGCAAGTCGTGCAGGGCAGAATATTAAAGGGACTGGAACGCGAAGCCGAAGGCGATGCGAAAAAATATGCGGAGTTTCACAAGGACTTCAGCCGGTTCCTGAAGGAAGGCGTCGCGACTGATTTTGAAAACAAAAACGCCATCGCCAAGCTGCTCCGCTTCGAGTCCTCGCTGACCAAAGAAGGCGAACAAGTCAGCCTGCCGGAATACGTTGCGCGCATGAAAGAAGGACAGAGCGCGATATACTACCAGATCGCGCCAAGTCGCGAGACCATTGAGCGCGGCCCTTATCTCGATGCCTTCAAGTCACGCGGCTTCGAGGTGCTCTATCTCTATGAGACGATCGACGACTATGTGGTCAATGCGCTCGGTGAATTCGACGGCAAACCCGTGAAGAGCGTCGCCGCAGCGGATGTTGATCTTGGCGATGCCGACGCTGCGAGCGAATCATTAAGCAAGGAAGACACTGACAAACTATGCGCGTGGCTCAAAGAACGTCTCGACCTCCGTGTTTCCGAAGTGCGCCCCGGCAAGCGTCTGGTGAGCAGTCCCGCAATGGCCTTGCAGCCAGAGGGTGAGATGAGCCCTCAGATGCGCCAGATGATGCGCGCCATGAAGAAGAATGACTTCGGCATGAGCAAGGTGATCTTGGAGATCAACCCCGCGCACGCCATCGTCCGCAAGCTCTCCGGAGCCACAAGCACCAATCCCGATCTCGCGGGCCTGGTGGCCTCGCAGATGCTCGACAATGCCCTGCTCTCCGCAGGCTTGCTCGACGATCCGCAGGACATGATTGGCCGGGTCCATCAGATCATGGAACAGGCGATGCGCTAACGTCGCGTCGTTTGACGCTTCAGCTTTCAACTGTCATCAAACGCTGGCTGTGCTAATCTGGTCAAACGATCCTTCACCATGATTACCACCACCCTGAGAAGAATCCACGATTCACGAATCGCGGCCACTGTTCTGATCGCAGCACTCTGTCTGCTGCAGTCATCCTGCGGAAAGCTCAAGCAGCTTCTGCCCAAGCCTGCCCCAGAGACACCGCCACCGGCTGAGACAGCGGCGGAAGACGACAATGCGGCCAAACCGGCTGATGATGAGCACTTGTTTGGCCCTGAAAAAATGGCGGAACCGGAAGCGCCCAAGGCTCCGCCATTTGAGCTGAACAAAAGCTCGATGGTATCCATTCTTCTTTATCATGACTTTGTGGAGCGCATTCCGAAGTCGGAAATGATGGTCAGCGTGCCAACCTTCCGCGCGCAGATGCAGGCTTTGAAGGATGCGAACATCACGGTCATCCCCATGTCCGATCTGCTGGCATGGAAGCGTGGCGAAAAAAATATACCGGACGAATCTGCAGTCATTACCCTGGATGACGGCTGGGTCGGCGAGCACCAGTTCGCCTTTCCGATCATGAAAGAGTTCGGTTATCCCTTTACGATTTATCTCTACAAAAAATACGTCGGCGTAGGCGGACGCTCCATGACGGTCGAAAAGATCAAGGAAATGCTGAATAACGGAGCAGAACTCGGCAGTCACACCGTCTCACATCAACCACTGACGAATAAAAAAGGAAAGACGGATGAGCAATACAAGGCGTGGCTGCGTGAGGAAATCGCCGACTCCAAGAAATGGCTGGAGCAGACATTCGAAGTTCCCTGCCAAACTTTTGCCTATCCCTATGGCAGCAAGAACGACGAGGTTGTGCAGTTTGTGCTCGACTCTGGTTATGAAGCCGCAACCACGGTCAATCCTCAAAAAGTAACCTGGGATACGCCAAACGGTTTACTGGGACGCTTCACCCAACAATGGGACAAGGACACCAACTTCAAGCTCGCCAGCAACTTCCATGGCCGCAACGACATGGCCAATAGCAAGTTCGTCAAAACCGACGCCGTCAATGAAAGCGGTGAAAAGCTCATCGAATTAAAGCCGGAGCCTAATTCCACCATCACCGAGCGCCGCCCCGCCATTGAAGCGAACCTCTCCAATCTCGGTGGTGTCATTCCCGAAAGCGTTTCCCTACGTGTCAGCGGATACGGCGCCGTGCCGGTAGAGTTCGACACCACGAATCAGACCGTGCGCTACCAGATCCCCCAGCGCATCCGGCTCGACGACTGCACTGCGACACTTGGATTCAGACGCACCAATG
>JAYVQB010000033.1:0-3005 GCA_043757085.1 Verrucomicrobiota bacterium | reverse complement strand
TCTTCCAGCAGCACTGGCTGCGGCACGCAACTGTGCCCAGCTTCCGCGCCCTTTTCCATCGCGTAGAGCAAGCCGGCGCGGACGCGCTGCGGAGCATTCTTCTCGATGCCCATGTTTGCCGCGATCTCGTCGGCGGTTTTGAATCCGACGCCGTGAATGTCCACGGCCAGTTGGTAGGGGTTTTGCTTGAGCACTTTGATCGCGTCGTCGCCGTAGGTCTTGTGAATGCGCAAGGCGCGCGCCGTGCTGATGCCGCGTTCATGCAGGAAGATCATGATTTCATGCACTGACTTCTGCTTCATCCAGGACGCGCGGATTTCCTGCCGACGTTTCTTGCCGATGCCCTCGACTTCCTCCAGTCGCGCGGAGGTTTGCTCAATGATGTCGAAGACTGTGGCGCCGAATTTGTCCACGATGCGCTTGGCATACTTCGGTCCGATGCCATCGATCAATCCGCTTCCAAGATATCGCACGAGGCCGTCGAGTGATTCGGGGCGAGAGAGCTTGATGGCATCCGCTTTGAACTGCTGACCATACTCGGCATTGCGCACCCATTCGCCAGTGGCCTCGATGTGCTCGCCTGCGACCACGCGCGGTGCCTTGCCGAGCACGGTGATGGTTTCACCTCCGCGCTCCGGTTTGATTTTTAATACGCAATATCCAGTCTCCTCTGTGTGATACGTCACGCGCTCCACGATGCCGTGAAGCATCTCGCGTCTGGAGTTGGAAGGGGGTTCGTGGGGCACAATAGGCTTTAGCCCCAAAGTTGTAAGGAGGCAAAGAACTCCAGCACGATGTAGCCGCGCACTTGCCATCAGTTCATCTGGCTCTACTCTCAGCGGGATGACTCTTCTTGCTGAAATTCAAACCCTCAACTTCTCGTGGATCAACCAACCGGAAGCATGGATGGCTCTGCTGACTTTAAGCGTTCTCGAGATTGTGCTTGGGATCGATAACATCGTCTTCATCAGCATTCTGGTGGAAAAAGTTCCGCCAGCGCAGAGGCCGCGCGCGAGATTCATGGGCCTGGCGCTGGCCATGCTGACGCGAATTGCGCTGCTTTTCTCCATTTCGTGGGTGATGACCCTCAAGGATGCGCTGTTCTCGGTCGCGGGCATTGCCATCTCGGGCAAAGACATCATTCTCATCACGGGCGGAATTTTTCTACTCTTCAAGAGCACGCATGAAATTCACGGCCAAGTCGAAGGTAATCCAGAGGAGGAGTTGAAGCAGCAAAAAGTCAGTGGCGGTTTTGGCATGATCTTGGTTCAGATTGCGCTGCTGGACATTGTGTTTTCGTTGGACTCAGTCATCACGGCGGTTGGCATGGCCAAGGACATCACGGTCATGGTCATTGCCGTGGTGCTGTCGGTCATCTTCATGATGATCTTCGCAGGCGCGGTCAGTAACTTCATTCACAAGCATCCGACGATCAAAATTCTGGCTTTGAGTTTCCTGCTGCTCATCGGCACAGCCTTGATTGCGGATGGCCTGCACTTCCATATTCCGAAAGGCTACGTCTATTTTGCGATGGCCTTCTCCATGTTCGTTGAAGTGCTGAACATACGGGCGAAAGAGAAGCGGAAGCGTCTTCGGGAACGGTCTGCTGTTTAATCGGCGGGTCTTCGCGTGGTGGTTACTTCAAGGCCTTGAGGGCAAGGGTTACTTGATCACTGATGACTTGGTTCAGATAAGTCCAGTAGGCAGGGTTTTCGAGTGTGTTGCGCACAGTGGCAGATGGTAGAAACCGCCGCATCTCCTGAAGGAAATCATGTTTCATCTCCGGGTTTGTTTTCAGGTCCGCCAGACGATCTCTAACCAGTTTAGTGAACTCTGCGGCGCTCCGTTGATGGTCGCGCACCTTCAGTGGGATGAGATGCGAAGGCAACTTGATGCCCTGCTGCACGAGCCAAGCGATGTCCCATAAGTCGCGGTTCTTGATGCGATTCTCGCGAAACGCGAATGCAATCATCTTGTCCGCCAGAATTTCCTCGCGGCTCTGGGCCTGCAGGATGAGGCCTGAGGTGCCCAGATCGATGCCGTAAAGATTGCGTAGCATCATTGGTCGAGGGTCGTGGCTGGGGATGGCGCAGATGTCCACATGAATGCGTTGCGCCGGGAGATGCTTCTTATCGCCGCGTGTTTCGATGACAAGCTTCCAAGTGGATACTTTTGCGCCGGTCTTCACCGGATCGCTTACGCTTACAGGTAGGCCGTAGCGGGTTTGCAGTTTATCCGTCAAGACTCGCCCCAGGTCAGCCAGGTCGCTGCGCTTGAAATGTCTGCCTCCAGTGAAATCGAGATCCTCGCTCAGTCGGGCTGACCCGTAGCAGGCCCGGAGGCAGGTGCCGCCGATGAAGGTCAATCCGGCGAGCAATCCGGCTTCGCTCATCTCACGCAGGATGTCATGATGCAGCAGTTCCTTCTCCACCACCGGCTTGAGCGTGGCCAGATCGGTGCTGGACTTCAACGCCTCGTCCACCAGTTGGTCAAGCAAGCTCATGCGCCGCCTCCTTGTCCACAAGTTCCATGCTGCGCCGCGTCGCCTTCATATCGCGCAGAGCCTGTCGCACCGAAGCGCGCCACAGATGCCTCCCCGCATCGAAGACCAGTTCGTCGCTCAAATCCTCCGGTCGTTGGGCCGTATGCACAAACTCGATGTGCCCCAAGTCCCCGCAGTTCACCACATGGCTGCGCCCCGACGAGAGAAGCGTGATCCAGTTCATTGGAATCTGGGAGATGACGCCCGCGTCACTCAGCGCGGTCTCGAGGCTGATATAATTGAACTCTCCCGAACGCAACCGCGCCGCCGCGTGAAACAGCAAGTTCCCGGCCGGATAATCCCGCACCGGGTAGAGATAGATGCCTCGGCACACCCGCTTGAGAACTCCCGCCTTCGTCGCCCGCGACAACAACACCGCCAACTGGCCGCACTCTGGAACCGCGGCTGCGAGGTCCGTCGGCGTGAAAACACAATGGTCGCGGTCGGCCAACGAACCGAGAAC
>JAYVQB010000032.1:0-11858 GCA_043757085.1 Verrucomicrobiota bacterium | reverse complement strand
AATCGGGCAACGCAGCAGTCACCCTCAAGCTGCGCGGCCTCATCTTCGTGGGCAGTAAACCCCAACTGCGCACTGGCGGCGTAAAGGCCATGGACGGCATCAGCGTCGAGGGCGTGCCCATGCTCAACAACAGCGCTTTCACCCAGGACATTCAGAAATTCCTAGGCCAGCAGGTCAGCCTCGACCTCATCAATGCCATCGCTGCGGAGACGGCCAAGTTTTTCAAAGAACACGATCATCCCGTCGTCAGCGTCATTGCCCCGCAGCAGGATGTCACCAATGGCGTGGTGCAACTCCTCGTTACTGAAGCTCGCCTGGGCGTAGTCCGCATCACGGGTAACAAGCACTTTAAGAGCAGCCTTTTCAAGACCCGCATCAAGCCCGGCGATCCCATCATCATGAGCGAACTGGAAGCGGACGCCGAGTTTTATGGTCGCAATCCTTTCCGCTCCGTCGTAGCCGAGATGTCACCCGGCAAAAACTCTGGCGAGACAGACATCATGTTGCGCGTCACCGACAAGTTCCCGCTTCGCGTCTTCGCTGGCTACGATAACAATGGCGTTAAGAGCACAGGGGAGAATCGCTTCTTCAGTGGCGTCAACTACGGTAACTTCCTCGACCTCGGTCACGAGTTGAGCTACCAGTTCAGTGCCAGCGACGATTTTAAACAACTTCTCGCCCACTCTGCCACTTGGACGATGCCCTTGCCTTGGCACGATGTCTTCCAACTCAGCGGCACTTATTCCACATCAAACCCCAAGTTCGAGGAGAGTGCGCCGCAGATCAAGGGCACAAGTTGGCAGGTCGGCGCACATTACATTCTCATGCTCCCGCCCATCGGAAAATACAAGCACGACCTAACCATCGGCTACGACTTCAAATACACTGATAACAACTTGCAGTTCGGCGGTGAACAGATATTCGATACGCCTGTGGACATCAGCGAATTCTCTTTGGCTTACAATGCCTCGCTGCCCGACAGCATCGGGCGCACTGCGCTCTCGCTGACTGGTTACTGGAGTCCCGGCGGCATGGGCAGCAACAATACCGACAAAGCCTTCGAGGCCGCGCGGCAGGGATCGAAGGCCAACTACTTCTATGCAACACTTGGACTGGATCGCGTTACTAAACTTCCGCTAGGCTGCTCATGGTCGCTCAGTGTGAAGGGTCAGCTTTCCAATGGCAACCTGCAAGCGACCGAGCAATTCCTCCTCGGTGGCGAGAGCACGGTGCGCGGTTATAACGAACTCATCGCTGCGGGCGATCAAGGCATCCTTGTGCGCAATGAGTTTTACACGCCGAGCTTCAGCATTGGGAAACTGGTCGGGATCAAGAGCATGGGCGACCAGTTGCAATTTCTTGCCTTTCACGACTATGGTCTGACCTCGATATATCATGCCCTGCCCGGCGAGGACAAGAGCATCGAGTTGCAGAGCGCGGGTCTGGGCCTGCGCTGGCAGGTGAGGGATAACCTCAGCGTTCACTTTGACTATGGCTGGCAGATTGAACAAATCGGCTCCGAACACTCCCGCGCCCACGTCGGCGTGACGGCCAGTTTCTAATGGTGCGCGGCTTAGCAGTTATTGCCATGAAATCGGCATCATTGAGAAGGACCGCGTGTATGGCGAAGCCTACTCGCCACTTGTGGGTCTGGAACGTAGCCAAGCCCAATACCAAATTTTAGGCGAGTGGTCTGGCGACTCACACGCGCTCCTTCTTATTCATTCATCATCACGGTTTGATCTTCCGGAAGAGTTGGAAGATTTCCTTGTTGTGCGGCTCCTGCCACACCTGTTTCCATTCGTCGCCGGGAGGGACTTTGTAATTGATGGTCTTGGCCTTTGGATCATATTCGGACTGGATCAGCAGCCAGTCAGACTTGAAATTGCGATTGCGTTTCAGTTCCAGGCGGACGGTTTTCAACCCGGCGTAATATTCCAACATGGCGCGCTGCGGCTCGCCCAGCCCTCTGCTGGCAACGGTCGCATTCTCTGGCAATAGTTTGCTGTCGCGCAGTTGCGTCAATTGACGCCGATAGGACATGTTCCAATCCGCCATCGGCAGGTAGATGGTCATGCCCAGCAAATATAGCAAGGTCACTCCCGCCGCCGCATGAACGCAGAGATGACGGGGATCACTCCGATGACGAAACACGAGCGCGATCCAGGCCAGCGTTGCGATCAATGCGAAGACGAAGACCATAACTTCAAATACTGGCTCGTATCCGGGCAAGACTTCATGCAACTTGCTCATGAGCGCTGAAGGCCTGTTCCATTGAATGCCAATCCAGACCAGCCAGAGAAGCAGTGCCACCAGCGAAAAGAATCCGAAGATCACCCCATTCGCACCGCGCGCCAGAGCGGGTTTGATATCATCCAGCCTGCGACTGGCCAGCACCAGCAACGGCGCCATCAGTGGGAGCGCATAGATTTCGCGCCCGTCGCGCGAAATGCAGAGCACGGTAAAACTGACTAGGAATAAAATCGTCGGCAATCGCAGCGTGGCTGAGGCCCAGCCAGAAAGTCGCTCGCGCATCATCGTCCACACCACCAGCAGGGTTGCGGGGAATGCATACCACGGCACCAGTTTGAAATAGTAAAAAGGCTCCTTTTTGGGGCCGAGCTTGTTCGCGCCGAGGAAGCGTCCGAAGTTATTGTCCCAGATCCACTCGCGGAACAAGGCGGGCGAACGCAGGTAGAGCGCGATCGGCCAGATGCTGCACCACGGGACCGACGCCAGCACACAGCCCGCCGTGAATTTCCACCACGCTTTTGTTCGCCACGTTTTGTCCAACAGCGGAAGCAGCAGAACCGTGAGTCCCAACATGCCCGGACCGACCAGTCCCTTGGCCATGAACGTGAGTCCCGCGCCTGTGCCGCAGATCAGACCGCCGGCCCATTCGCGTCTCGAGCCAATGGCCATGCCATACAAGCCGATGGCCACTCCGGCGAGCAACGCGAGATCGGTCAGGATGAAGTGCGCCATGTGGATCGGCCCGATGCAGGCCAGGAACAACACCGCCGCAGGCCAGCCCTTGCCCGGCCCGTTCAATTCCCGCGCGGCCAGCCCGACGAAGATCAGCGTGAGAACATTGAACAACAGACAGGCCGCCCGCGCTCCGTCGTGGTGCTCAAACACCGGCGAAAGAATCTGAGCGAATGCCGCAGAGGCAACAAAAAATACCGGAGGCTTCTGCATGAACGGCTCGCCGCCCAGTTCCGGCACCACGACATCGCCGCTGTCGATAATGTGATGAACCAAGCCCATCGTGTAAGCCTCGTCTGATTTCCACGGCTCGCGCCCGATGATGCCGGGCAATTGCCACGCCAGAAACAGCACGGCGAGCAGCAATGCGCTGGGCGTGATGAGTTTGATCTTGGATGATTCAGGCATGGGAATCTGGCTATAATCGCGGATGATAAAAGGTCAAAAGGCCATCGGCGGGAATAACGCCCTTGTCCATCTCACGGATCAACCAGTCTATGCGCTGCATTTCCATTTGACCGTTATGCAAATCATCAGTGATACTGACGATCATGCCCGGACGTGTTTCCTGTCTTCCAATGACTCCTTTGCCGGATGGGGCAATCCGTGAGCCGTTGCCGGAATGTCTCACGCGTTACACGGGCTTTCTCATCGCGAAGGCGCATCAGCGTCTGTTCACATTATTCTCAGTGGAATGCCGGCGCGAAGGGGTTGAAGTCCCCCATGCGGGCATACTTCATTTGCTGCGTGATTCCGGCCCCATGTCGCAACAGCAGCTCGGGCGCAAGCTCCGCATTGACCGCACCAGCATGGTGAAACTGGTGGATGCGCTGGAGAAGCACAAGTTCGCCCGACGGCGGAATCATCCCGTGGATCGTCGGGCTTATCTGGTGGAGATCACGACTGCGGGCAGCAAGGCGCTGACGGCAGTGGGTAAGATCGCGGAAAGAATGGAGGCGGAATTGCTCGCCCAATTCACGGCGCCGGAGCGTAAAGTTATACGCCGCGCGCTGCTCACTCTCGCCAGTTGAATGCCATGCTGCGACTCGCTTTAAAAATGCTCTTCGGTGATACTGCGAAGTATGTCATGCTCGTGGTCGGCCTTTTCTTTGCCACGTTTCTCATGGCGCAGCAGACGGCGGTGTTCTGCGGCCTGATGCGCTGGACGACTTCCACCTTAAAAAATGTGCCCGCGCCGCTCTGGGTGGTAGAGGGCAAGGTGGAGCAGGTCAATGAAGTCAACCCCATGCGCGACACTGACGTGGCGCTGGTGCGCAGCGTGAACAGCGTGGAGTGGGCCATGCCACTCTTCTCGGGCATTCAGCGCGTGCGTTTGGACAACGGCGCGTTCAAAATCATTCAGCTTATCGGCATCGATCCGGCAACCTTTGCGGGTGCTCCGGTGGATATCATCGCTGGCAGTCTGGAGGATTTGCGACTGCCCAATACGGTGATCATTGATGAACTCGCAACCGAGCGGCTCTCGGAAAATCCCGGCGATCCGAAGAAGCGCATCAAGGTGGGAGACATTTTCGAGATCAATGACATCGAGGCCCGCGTGGTCGGCATTTGCAAGGCGATGCGATCTTTCACCGGCGGCCCTTATGTGTGGACGACCTATGAGCGGGCGCTGCAATATTCACCGCCGCAGCGGAAGATGCTTTCCGCTGTCATCGCCGCGCCCAAGCCGGGCATCACGCTGGAGCAGGCCGCTGCGGATATTCAGCGTTCGACCGGATTGCGCGCATTTGTGAATCGCGATTTTACTTTTGACAGCCAACAGAGCCACACCGAGTTCAGCACCTCCACGATCTGGTGGTATGTAAAGAACACGGGCATCCCGATTTCATTCGGCATCACCGTTCTGGTCGGCTTCATCGTCGGGGTCGCTATTTCCTGCCAGACGTTTTATTCATTTGTGTTGGAGAACATGAAGCACCTCGGCGCGCTCAAGGCCATGGGCGCATCCAACGGCATTCTCTGTCTCATGCTCATCGTGCAATCAATCACCGTCGGCTTCGTGGGATTTGGCATCGGATTGTTTGGCACGGCGATGTTTGCCCGGGTGGCGCTGGCCAAGCAGCAGCCTCCATTTTTCATGACCTGGCACATGCCGGTCGTCGTGCTCATCATCATCATGGGCATCTGCATGATCGCCGCGCTGCTCGGCATCTGGCGCGTGAGCCGCTATGAACCCGCCATGGTTTTCCGAGGTTAACATGGTCACAATCGCCAACGACAATCTCGTGCATGTGCGCGGCATCGTAAAAAGCTTCGGCAACGGTGGCGACCGGTTCACGGTGCTGCATGGCATCGACCTTGATGCGCGTGATGGACAAATTCTCATGCTGGTAGGGCCTAGCGGTTGCGGGAAGACCACGCTCATCAGCATCATCGCCGGCACCATGAATGCCGAGGCCGGGCAGATCGTGGTGCTCGGATCGAGGCTCGACCAGATGAAGAACGGCAAGGTGACAAAATTTCGCGCACAAAACATTGGCTTCATCTTCCAGTCCTTCAATCTCATCCCCACGCTCAATTGCGCGGAGAATGCCTGCGTGCCTTTGCTCATTCAAGGAATGCCTTACAAAAAAGCCGTGGACCAGGCGCGTGGGATGTTGGATAAAGTTGGACTAGGTGATCGCTGGAAGCATCATCCCAGTCAGCTCTCTGGCGGTCAGCAGCAACGGGTGGCCATTGCGCGCGCACTGGTTCATGAACCGCGACTGATCATTTGCGATGAACCCACCGCCTCACTTGATGCGCACAACGGCACGATGGTCATGGAGCTTTTTCATGAAGTTGCGCGCAAGCCGGGCCGCGCCGTGGTCATCGTGACGCACGACAATCGTATCTTCAAATACGCCGACCGCATTGCCCGCATGAACGACGGACGGATTGTCGAAGTCCATGACGTGACAGATGGCATCGTCCCGGAATTTGATCATTAAACAAACCGAGAACCGATTTTCCATGAACATCCTCAACCGACTCTTTCGCTATTCGACTTTTGCGCTGGCCATCACCGGCATGGTCATGATGGGCCTCGTCATCAAAACCATCAAGGCTCAAGAACGTCCCATGCCGCCGCCGCCAGTGGCTCCGTCAGGCAAGCCCTACGCGAGCACTGTCGCTGCCACTGGGATACTGGAAGCGATTGCGGAAAACGTTTCCATCGGCACACCCGTCTCCGGCTTGGTGATGGAGGTCATGGTGAAGGTGAACGAGTCTGTGAACGTGGGTCAGCCGCTCATGAAAATGGACGACCGGGAATTGCAGGCGCAGTTGATCAGGATGCGCGCGCAGGTGGAACTGGCCAAGGCCAAGATGGAGGTCAATCGCGCCACTCTTGCCAAATTGCAGGACATGCTCGAGCGTGTTCAGGCCGTGTCCGGACGTGCTGTCAGTGTCGATGAAGTGCAGCAGCGTCAGAATGATCTCAAGGTCGGCCAGGCCCAGCTGCTCGCCGCAGAAGCAGAACTCAATGCCGCCTCTGCCGATATGAAGCAGACGGAGATGCTGATTGATCGAATGATCGTCAAAGCACCGCGCGCAGGCACCATCTTGCAGCTGAACATCCGCGCCGGGGAATACGCTGCGACCTCGCCCAAAGCGCCCGTCATGGTCTTGGGCAATCTTGAAGAACTGCAAGTGCGCGCTGATGTGGATGAGCAGAGCGCCACCCGCATCCGTCCCGGTCAAAAGGGAACCGCCTATATCAAAGGCGACACCAAGAATCCCATCCCGCTGACCTTTGTCCGCGTTGAACCCTACGTCATCCCCAAGACATCCCTCACCGGCGCCAGCACCGAGCGTGTGGACACTCGTGTGCTGCAAGTTATCTACAGCTTGCAACGTCCCAAGACCACGCCGATTTACGTCGGACAACAAGTAGATGTCTATATTGATGCTGGTTCCGGCGAGTCGAAATCGTGATGGGGCAACGACTATTCTACGGGTTGAATTTGAAACATTTTCCCAACAAGGCCAATGCGCCTAAAGTGAATCTATGAGTAACATCATCAGCAAGAAAAAGATGTTGTCCCCCAAGCAACGTGAAGATCTTCTCACGGCATTGAATGACCGTTTTGAGAAGCACATGAGCCGCCACAAGAGTCTGGATTGGGACAAGGTGCAGACCAGATTGGAAGCCAATACCGAAAAGCTGTGGTCGCTCCATGAAATGGAAAGATCCGGTGGTGAACCGAATGTTGTGGGTCAGGATCAAAAGACTGGCGAATACATTTTCATGGATTGTTCACCGGAAAGTCCCAAAGGCCGGGCCAGTCTTTGCTATGATCGCGCAGCGCTGGATTCCCGGAAAGAACACCAGCCGAAATCAAGCGTCATGGAGATGGTCGCAGCCATGGGCGGCGAGCTGTTGAATGAGGAAGAATATTTTGCGCTGCAAAAGCTGGGCGAGTTCGACACCAAGACGTCAAGCTGGCTGAAAACACCGCCAGACATCAGAAAACTCGGCGGCGCCATCTATGGAGATCGTCGCTACGGCCGAGTTTTCATCGGCCACAACGGCGCGCAGTCATATTACAGCAGCAGAGGTTTCCGCAGTTCGCTCAGGGTCTGAAGCAGCACTGGACCTGTTCACGGGGGTTGGGGACTTTCAGGGTGCGGATGCCCCAGAGAATGCGCTCAATTTGTCCGCGATGAATCGCCTTGTGTCCGCCCGCCAGTGCGTGCCATGCGAACGCGTCCATCTGCCTCCCGCAGCTGCACGGAATCGATCTGAAAGGTGACTCCAACCATTTCGGAAAGCTCGACACGCGAGCCCGGTTCGGTAGGGTGACTCGCATGAATCTTTCAGCCATGCCAGTGCTGCTTGGATGGGTGACCATCGGAGTTTCTTCCTGCGCCCATTTACCCATGACATCCCCTCTGGATGCACCACTGAACGAGATTCGCGCTGCGTCCAAACCAGTTCATTCTGAGCGCCATTTCACTCCCTCGGAAAGGACTTATTGCGCCCACTATGGACTCGACGTCTCCGAGGTCATCGACCATCGATTCGGCTTCATTGACGTCTGCGGCCACAAGATCGCTCTGCACCGTTACGAACCTCCCCATCCACGCCAGGTCGTGGTGGTGTCCCATGGCTACTACGATCATGCAGGAACATGGAAGCACGCGATTCCAGCCCTGCTGGCCGCCGGAAATACCGTTGTCATTTATGACCATCCTGGGCACGGTCTTTCGGACGGTGAGCGAGCCTCAATCGCCGACTTCCGGGAATACGCTGACGTTTTCGGAAGGGTGGTGGACGATTGCCGAAAGGAGACGCGCCTCCCCATTGTCTTTGCGGGTCACAGCATGGGATGCGCGATTATCACCGAGTATCTTCTCGGTCGGGAGCGAGCTTTCGTGCCTGCCCGAGTGGTTTTCGTCGCGCCAATGGTCCAATCGGCCATGTGGAACCCGTTCCGGTTTGCTCACGCCACTCTGGGTCGCATGGTGTCGTCGGTGCCCCGGATTTTCCAGAAGAATTCATCGGATGAGGACTACCTCTCATTCGTCCAACAGGATCCTCTGCATCACCGCAGGGTGCCTATGAAATGGGTGGGCGCTCTGCTGACGTGGAACAAGCGGGCCGCTGGCTACCCGCCTGCGAGCGGTCTTCCTCTCAGCATTCTTCAGGGCGATAAGGACGGGACTCTGGACTGGAAATATAGTGTCGCGTTCATGCAGGGCAAGTTCCCTGCTGCCACCCTTCGGATTTTCCCCGGAGGACGACACCAACTGCTGAACGAGGCTGAGCCTATGCGATCACAGGTGCTGCAGGCACTGATCAACGGTGTGGCGGAGAAACCGGGAAAATAAAAGTTCTCTCACCGATAGTCCGCCCAAGGTCTGAAGCTAGAATTCGAGAAGGCAGTCCCTGTCACCAATCAGTCATCTGATCCTGCCCGGAATTTTCTTCAGCGCGTCGTTGAGCAATTTGTTTGCTTTGGCTTCGACTTCCTCGGAGCCATTGCTTTTCGCAGGCTTGCTGGTTTCAGTTGCAGGTTTGGCTGGGCTGGATTCGGGAGGGTTCGACCAGTCAAAACCCTTGGCGAAAATCTTCACGGTGCAGCCTTTGCCAGCAGGTTGAACCATGATCGTCAATTCGGCGTCGTTCATTTTGCGATTGAGGATGGCGTTGGTTTTTCCCATGAGACTTCCCGGAGATTCCTTCCAGCCTTTTTGCTTGAGCTTCGCGGAAAAATCATTGGCCACGACGCTCACCGAGGCATCGGCACTGCACGCGATCTGCTCCACAACGGTTTTATACTCCACATCACGCGCACCAGCAGGCAGGGGAAGGTCGGCCACCGGAATCTTCGGGCCAGCAGCAACCGGCGGTTCATCGTCCGTGTCCTTGCCGGACTTTTTCGGCTGTGGTGCGGGTTCGCTGGCAGCGGCAAAAGCACCCTTCGGCAATGGCGCGGAAAATGTGAGATCGACGTTCCATTTCTGACCGAAGGCATCGTCCTCGCCGCCCGTAGTGACGTGGCCAGAAATCTCGGTGTCGGTGACTTTAATGTCAGTGATCTTGATCTTGCCGACCGAGGAGAAGGGCGATTTTGCGTGCGCCGAGTGGGCAACTTCGCAGCCGAAGATGCTGCCATCCTTAAACACACTCAGGATCAGAGCGCTCCCTAGTTTCTTGAAGCCTGCGTCGAAGTCCGGTTTTTTTGATTTGGAAGAATCCTTCTCTGTGAATATCAGGCGGACAGCGGCCTGGTCGCTAAATGGCTCGCGTGTTTGCACGATCAAATATTGGAGATTGCCATCTTTGCCGTCACCGAGAAACGTTCCCTTGACTACGGGCTTGGCCGAGGATGTTTGTGCCTGCGAGGAGCAGGCTATTAATGTGCTGAGCAGTGCTGTGAACAGTTGCCGGGAGAAGAAACGCGGGGAATTCATAGTTGCGCAATGCATCATGCGTCGGATTGAATTGCAAACAGATTTGCACTCAAGTGACATGCCCCGTAAAGTCGCGCATAGCCGAATCGAGGACCTTAGATTTACATTTTGTTTGATGATGTTATCAGGCCGCCTGTCATTTGTATGCCACCGCCGCGCTGGATGGACCAGCAAGGTGAATTACTTCAAAGCGCTTGAAGCCAACCTCGCTGCACCATCCGCGGAAGTCAGCGCAGGAATAGTCAAACGCATCGCCAAACTCGATCAGCATGTTCAGTGACATCAGCAGTCCCTGAACATTTTCCCGCCTCTCATCGTCAATCAGTGCCTCGATGACCACGAAGGCTCCGCCATCCGGCAGCGCATCATAGGCCGCACGGATCAGGTGCATTTTCTTTTCCAGATTCCAGTCATGCAGAATCATGCCCATGGTGATCACGTCAGATTTGGGCAGCGGATCGTTGAAAAAATCTCCTGATGCCACAGCCACGCGTTCAGACAGGCCTGCTGCTGCGATATGTCGTTGCGCGACGGGCGCTACTGCGGGGAGATCGAAACTCGTGCACTGAAGATGGGAATGCGCCTTTGCCGCCTCAATGCAGAGCAATCCGGTCGCGCCGCCAACATCACATAGCGTCTTGTAGTTTGAGAAATAAAATTTCGCTGCCAAGGCCTCGAAGTTGAACCGGGAAATCCCCGTCATCGCACCGAGAAACTGTTCCAGTCTTGGCAGTTCCGAATACAACTTTTCGAACATGCCCTTCTGTCCGTGCTTCACTTCGTTCTGCGGCTTGCCAGTGCGCAGAGCCTCGGGCAGATCGTTCCAAAATTTGAAGAGACGCGTGTTGAGCATCACGAGGATGCCGCCGACATAGCGCGGGCTTTTCTGATCGAGATAGAGCGATCCCGCCGGTGTGTTGTGATATTTCGCCGTCGGCCCGTTGCCATCGCGGTCCAAAAATTTCATCGCTACCAGCGCATCAAAGAAATCCGCGATCCCGCGTGAATGCAGCCCCAGTTCACCTCCGAGTTCTGCTCCCGTCAAGCGACGATCCTCGAGCGTAGTGAAGAGACCAAACTCCACGGCGGTGAGAAGCACTTTGGAATTCCAGAAGCCGAAGCCCGTCTGGAGAATGGAATCAGGTGAGGGTGTGGCAGCGTTCATACGGAGACTTTGAGTGCGTGAGTCATTTTGGCAAAGGTTTCTTCAACGTGACTCGTTGAGATTTCGCAGCGCATCCGAGAGGCCTTCGACAAGAACCCGCGTGGCGGCAAGAATTTTTCCTCGCTGCCAGAGCACTATGAAAACCCATCTCGCCGTTTCATCAAAGATCGTGCGTGATGCCGTCGGTGATCGTGGTAACGCGCGGCTTGAAACCAACCTTGCGCACAGTGTTTGCGCGAGACTGCCTGTGATTCCGTGGAATCCTCTGTATAACGGGGCAAGCTATGAACGGATATTTATTAATCAGGCCCGAGGATTTACACTGGCGTCCCTCGAACCTGATGAAGATTCCGAATGCGGATTACCTTGAGCGCACCGGGAGCGAGAACATGGGGGCGCGGCTCTGGCGTCTGCCGCTCAAAATCGCAGATGGATCTCTCTTCTTTCTATCCGGAAGACCCTGCGCAACTGCCCAAGGAACTCGGCGGCGTGGAATGGCCGCCGAAAATTTGATGCAGCAGTGGTGGTTGTCAGAGTGAATAAACAACTCAATTCACAGAGCCGTTCAATCCCGCCTTGTTCAACGCGGTGAGGAGTGCGCCAGACGACTAATGGAAAGGATACACACCGTCATTGCTAGGTGCTTGATCTTGCGACAGTTTGGGTTTGTGCCTCCTATTCCCGTCCGTCATTCTTCAACTCAGCCCTATGTATGGATGTCGGCGTCTCAATGCAAAGCGTTGGAAGAGTCGGGAACAACAGCACATCGGCTGGCGTCTGGCACAGATGG
>JAYVQB010000031.1:0-11865 GCA_043757085.1 Verrucomicrobiota bacterium | reverse complement strand
CCTGGTTGACACCGATGAATTTCACGCGTTTGGCATCAAACGGTTTCATGGCTTCGATCAGGCCGGGCAGTGACTGCACACAAGGTCCGCACCAGGTGGCCCAGAAATCGAGCACGACGACCTTGCCCTTTTCATTGCCCATCACGAAATCTCCACCGCCGAGCAATGAGAGCCGGAAATCCTTGACCTCTTTGCCGAGCGTGGGTGAACTCTGGCCGCCGGTCTCCGGCAGGACAGGCTCCGGCGCGTGTTGCAAGCGCCAACCCCTGTAGGCAAGCATGGCCGGGGTGAGTCCGGGATTTTTGAATCGCATGATGTGAATGCGCTCCAGCGGAATTTCGCAAGTCCCGAACAGTGGCGAGTGCCCGATCAGCCGGTCACTGTCAAACCTGTCCACGGCGAGGGCAATGCGCCCGCCATCACGCAGTTGCAACCAGTGAGTAGGAGTAAACCCTGATGGAAATTCAGCGGAATTCCCTGCGGTGGTTTTATCATTTGGCGCAGCGATAGCTGGAGTGGCATTGCCTGGAGCAGGATTCCCGTCTCCGCCTGGGATGATATCATCTTCATCGATCTGCAAGCCCTCGATGGCGATGCCGGCGGCATTCCAGGCCACTGCACCATTAAGCTTGAGAACACCGCCACCACCCACTTGAATCTGGACTACGCCGCCGCCAATAATCGCCCCACCACGGCGAAGCACCATTGGCGCACCCGGTTGCAGAGGTTCATTGGCCGTGGTTTTTTCTTCATCCTTTTTTGGCTCGGTTTTATCTGCCGCGTCCTTGCTGGGCGGCAGTAGCCAGATGGCGGCAGAGACACGATTCCTCGGAATATTGACGGTTTCCAGACCGGAACGAACCCGGATTTGATTGGAACTGACAGCCTCGATGTGACCGCGCAAGAGATCGCCATTGGCAGCCACAAGAATATGGCTCGGCAAGTCATCCCGACGGAATCGGGGGATCAACAATGCCTTGGCGCGTGCTTCCGCATCAATCGCGGGGAACCATCCGCGCTCCAGATTCATATTGGCGGAAAAATTGGAAATCGTGATGTCACGCTCCCCATTGCCCCAGACGTCGGCGACTTCAAAGACCAAGCCCAGCCCTTCCCGCCTTGTTGGCATGGCGGGCATCTTATGAATCGAGAAATCATTGACGAAGATTTCAATATTGTTCTCGCTCAATGCGATCTTGATTTGTGCAGGCTTGCTGCTTGGGAGGGCGAACTGTGCCCGCTGTTGAAACTGACCATCAGCGGTTTCCTGCCCACAGTAAATTTCGCTGCCCGAAGTCATCAGCAACAGGGAAATCGATTTTGCCGCGGACTTGATGTCATTGATGAAAAATCTCATCCGCAAAGCGCCGTAACCATCCTTGGCCTGCAAGCTGAATTTCAATTCATCAGCCTGGAGCACGGATGGATGTCCAAATGCACCACCACTCTTGATGGTGATACCATTGTCCTTGCGGATCACACTGTTGCCGCTGCCCTTGATGTCGCGCCAGCCGGTATCTTTGAACCCATCCGGATTGTATTCCGGGCCTGAGAACTGAATGGCTTGCATGTTCACTGCCGGCAACCGCTTTACGGCGGATATGGTGGTATGCAAATCGACAAAAGTTTCATCCATACCCTTGAGTTCTCCGGGGAGAATGTCGCCGTTGGTCAGAAAGAACAAAGAATCCGCCTTCTTGACGGGCAATCCCAGCTTGATGCCCCGGATCATCTCGGCCTCGGTGCCACTGGCCAGCGGGATGGGGCGCACTCCTCCGACAGGCATCCAGCGCAGCAAGGCGTCACCACTGCCAACAGGAACTCCATGCAATGAGTTTTTCCCCATCACCAACTGATCAAGTTCCGATAGCGATGGCTCAATGGGAGGATCACCGGCAGCTTTGGGCACGCGCAACCTGACTTGCTTGAGGCTGGCGATTTTTGATTGAATCGGACTTGCGCTGAAACTGCTCTGGATGCTGGCCGTGCCGTTCTTGATCTCCAGCAACTTGCCGCTAAGGAAAGTTCCATCCGCAAACAAAAGTTCCGTGCCGGTTCTTCTGGTCTGGACAGGTTCACTGGAGAGCACGACGGCCTCCACACTATCCAGGGGGTAATTTTTTCGCGAACCGTCAGGACTCTGCACAATGACAGTCTCCGCATTCGCCTGAACCACTTTCCCGACGGCAATACCGCCCGCAGCGAGTTCGAGTCGCGACTGATCCAGCTTTAATTTTTGAGGAGCTTCTCCCGTCCACTCTTTAACGTGCAAGGATTCCAGCATCAGATTAATTCCGGTGTTGTGCAGACAGAAGCCGGATTCTGGCTTGCCCTGCGAACGCGTCATGCTCCGCCGTTCTTCGAACGGATCATCACCATCCACGGGGGAGTTCGCCGGCTTGCCTGTTGTGGGCGCCTCCTTGGTCACCAATTCAGCGATCTTCTCACCTTCCATGGAGAACACAGTGCAGCGCTTTTCCTTTTGATTCCAGCAGATGCGCAGATTCACCTCCCGCTCACGCGGCTCCATTTTTCGCAGGAGCGCATAGTGACCGTCGTGAACCAGCACCAGCAAATCGTCCCATGTTTCAATGGACGGACTGGCACCGAAGTTTGAGTTCAGATAGGCGCGGAATTGCGGAAGCGCCGTTGAGCGAAGATGAAATGCGACCTCGACCATCTCAGGCAGGGCCAAGGGCAGGAAGTTGATGCCGTTCCAGCTTCCGAGCACGGGTCGTCCTCCTTCACCTGTGCTCCACAGCGGGCGCTTGTTGGTTGATCCATTGTAACGATCATTGATCACGCGCCAGGGAGCACCGGGAACAGGACCGGAATAAAGCAGACTCTTCCCGCTCATCCGTCGGAGGCTGGCAACTTCCGAGTGCAGGAGGACACTCTCCCCATGACGGTCGCTGCTGACGGTGATGTTTTTTTCATCAAGGGCGGAAAGCTTGCCGTAAAGGCGATCCCCGTTTCGCATCGAAACCATGAACGGCTCACCCGGCTCCATGTCCTGCCGGGGAAACTCCATGGAATGGAGATAAGGAAGTCCAAGAAGCAACGGATCAGCAAAGGCTGGCGTTTTCCAGCTTAATTCACTGGCGGTGGCCCCGATAATCTCCCCCTCAAGAGACTCACCGTTGTTCCACTTCAAAACTGGCGCAGTTGGCGTTGCCGTGGCCTGATTGGGTGAGCCGACGACAACACGCGGGGCCAAGGCATTGACCCTCGGTTTGATCGCGATCTGGGACTGTAAGCTTTGTGCGCCGATGAGGCTCAGCACCACCGCGACCACGAGGCGCTGAATCAGACGACCATTCACCGGGTGGATTTCAACGTTCATAAATCGGGAGGAATTTATAGTTCAATGCGAGGGCCAGCAGAGACATCCCGGTGCCATAAGCACCGCTTTGATAGCTGCCGTCGGGACGTTGACCCTGTTGCAGTTCACGGATCTTGGCCGCATTCCATTTTTTCCATGCGTCCACATCGCCTTGAAAAAGCGCCTGCGCCATGTAGTAGCGGAAGTATTCCGCATAAGAACCGGCTTCACGATGCTCCAACTGGCCGGTGATATGCTTGAGTGTGGCTTTATATTGATCCCAGTCCTTGTGCCTGCCGACGGAAAACACCAGCGTCGCGATGGCCGAGCGATTCATGCTTTCCCCTATCCCGCCCATGCCGCCTGAATAGGCAACCGATCCGTCCGTGCCCGTGCTGCGCGCCATGTAATCGAGCGCCTTATTAATTGTTTCTTCCGGGACATTCATCCCCGCATTCCTAGCTGCGAGCAAGCCCATGAGCACCGCCCCCGTCACGGATGTGTCGGAATCAGTCGCTGCGGGCGAGTAGCGCCAGCCACCGAACTGGTTGTTCTTCTGCGAGCTGACCGCCAGCTTGATGCCAAGTTCCAGAGCTTTGGCGATGCTTCGTTTTTGTTCTCCTGCGGCACCGTGCCAGAGCAGCGATTCATCCACCACGCCGTAAGCTTCCGAGAGGGCGAGCATGGCGAAGCCGTGGTTATACATGCTGTCGGGGAGATAACCTGTCTTTGCATCCTGAGCCTCTATGATAGCGCGAATGGCACGGCGTATGTTAGGAGCATAGCGTCCGTAATTCGGATCATCACCACATGCCAGGAAGGCCATGAGACAGATGCCGTTGACCCCAGCGCCTTGATACCCGTCCTGCCAGTCGCCCTTGTCCGTTTGCTTCGAGGCCAGCCAGGCCAGCCCGCGTTCATAAATTGTGTCCACCTCCGGTGGAATCTGGCCACCGAACCGGATGCCGGAGTCTTGCGAGTAACCGGACTGGGTGAATAGGGACAGCAGGATCAGAAGCGCGAATTCCCTCCAGCGCATGTTGTATGGAACCTGTGTGGACATTACTTTCATCTTGGTTATTTCACCCTCTTGTTTCTTGAGTCATGAGAACTTTTGATATTTTCCCACCAGCTTTTGAATTGCTGACTGTCGGTATTCTGCCATTGCTCAAACTGCTCCGGGGTCAGGATGCTCTTGGTTTTGCTTTCGGGAACTCCGGCCAGCAACACAATCATGTAGCGCGGCATTTCTCCGGAACCGCCAAACATCCGATTGAAATCAGTCGCGTATTCTTTAACGGCTTCTGCCAGCAGTGGCTCCAGTTTCTGAAACTGATCAAGGCTCAGGTGAAAGCGCCGGTCCAGTTCAGAAAGGATCATAAGAACTCTGGCCCGGTCATGGTAGCTCTTCCGTCCGTTCACTTCGTTCATCCACAATTCCATCTGTGCATCCGTCAGCACATCAGCCACGGCATTGGTCCAGATCGGCTGATTAAACGAGGATCCCTGCTCGCCGAAATTAATGTCTCTGTTAAGCGTCGCAAGCCTCTGCCTGAGTGTTTTCGCATCGGCACTCCTCAGACTGCTGCGCACCCAGTTTTCAAAATTCGGACGCCAGAAATCAAGGGCATGCTCCGCCGCCCCTCTGGAAGCGATCTCCAGCCGACTGGTGCTCTCCTCCGAAAGTTTCACCACCCGCTGGATATCTTCAAGCTTAACACGAACCCCTTTCGCCAGACGGTTGCGCTGCGCCTTGTCACGGTTATGCAAGTAGGTGGATAAAATAATTTCTTTATCTTCTTCACCATCACTTGCGATTTCATCTGCTCCAGCCTTGTCGTTGTTACCTGCGTCATCTTCACCTTCGCCATGACCTCGAATACCTTCGCTCGCCTCTTTCCAGTGCAGCATCTGCTTTTCATCGAGAATGGTTTTCAGTTCCTCTTGGGTGAAATTCGAGCCGTAGCTTACGCTAGCTGAAAAGTTTTCCGTATTCCCGCCCATTATCTTGGCCATGGCCTTGACGGCCAGAGGCTCGAGTTTTTCCCGCTGTGATGCCGTGAAAAACACCGCAGAATCCATCTGCGAGATGAACATCATTGCCATGGCCCTGTCCCGATTGTTCTTCCGTGACGCTGCAGCAGTCTCCCAGTGCTTTTGTTCTTCCTCAGATAAAAATTCTTTAAGAGTTTTTTTCCAGTTCTCCAAGTCCGGCGATGATTCAGCACCATCATCCAAAGAAGTTATCCGGTTACCACGGCCCATGGCAATCCGTGCGCGCATCTGATCGTTCATGCCGCGCTGCTTCTCAATCCATCGTTTCTCAATTGCATCAGCGTTGCACTTCGCTGCCACACCCGCCAGATCCTCCAATTTTTTTGCCCGATCACCGGTCAGTCCGAGGACGGCCTTCACGTCCCCGGCCTCAGCCTTGAAAACAAGCTCCTGGTTTTTTCTCATTTTCTCCAGAAGGGGTTTGAGCTGGTCCTGCAATTCCTTTTCCTTGGCCTGCTCCCGATCTTGCTCCTTCTTTTCCGTGGCAGCCAGTTGCTCTGGCGTGATAACTTTCTTGAGCGTGTTTTTCCAATCTTCCTGATCCGTGAGCTTTCCAGACTCCGGAACGAATCCGCTTTTGATCAGCATTTCCGCAGGCCACTGAGTCATCAGCTCCAGTGACTCCTTGATATCCTGGCGCAAAAATGGCCGTAGCCGCGAATCCAGCTTGTCCTTCCATTCCACAAGGGAGCGATCCACCACGCCCTTGGCCTCCGCCTCAAGCCGCTTTTTAACATCGTCTCCCAGCTTGATAGAATCCGCTATCTCGGTGATGGTCTTTTTTAATTCCTCCATCAGTGCCGTTGACTTTAGTTCCACCGCTTTATTTTCGAGTTCAGCGAGCGGCTTCTCCACTTCCGCAGAAAATTTCTCCCTCTCCTCTGCGCACGCCGGCCTGAAGGTCAGCGCCAACAACACGCAGATAAAACCAGCAAAATAGTTTCGGTGAATTTCTCGCTTCATGGCTTTGCTCCCCCTTGCCCTTCGAGCTTGTTAAAATAAGCATCCAGACCGCTCTTGAATTCCTCGGGGAATTCACGCCCGGCGCGACCGGTTTGCTGACCCACAGGGCGGCTGGCCGCACGCTCAGCAGAGTCGGCACCGGGTCCAAGCTCTGCCAATGACGTTCCTTCCGCCGTTCCCGATCCACCACCGCCGGGACTTCCACCACCGCCTCCTCCGCCACCGCCTTTTTTCTGGCGCTTGGCTTGCAACAAAAGCTCGATCGCCTCCGTCTCGGCAGCGACTGCTTCCGGCCCGGTGTCGGGTTTTTCCAGAATACCGCCGGCCTCATCCATGACCAGACGGACCGCACCCAGCAGCTTGAGTTCATCCTTAAATTTCTCCGCGCCTTCAGGTAGCATCAGGATGGCATCAGACGCGCCTTGCGTCAGGACGGCGATGCGTTCCTGAGTGCGGGCCAGCGGCTGGACTTTGTCCTGATACTCGATCTTCGTCAGGGCGGCGCGGGCATTCTCCATCTCACGGGTTTCATCACGCAATTTCATTTCATCACGCAATGCCTGCATCACCATCAGAATGATTTCGGGGGGCAGGCTGGCGCTTTCTCCGCTGCCGGGCTTGCTTTTCGAGCTCTCCGACGCGCTGACCAATTCTTCCGCCCATCGGTCAAGCGTGTCCGCCCAGAACTCCGAGGATGCAATGCTGCGTCCGCTCAAGTTCACGCCGGTCTGGATGCTAGTGGCCAGGAGCGCGCTCACGATCTCGGACTTCTTCATCTGCTCGAGGATGTTCTTGAACCTCTCATCCTGCCGACGCTGAAAATATGCCTCTAGGTCACTCTGGATCACTCGCACCACTTCACTCTGATCTTTCTCCCGGCCTGCGATGGCATCAACATGCGCCGCCGATTCAGGCGTGACATCCTTCCGCTCCAATCCGAATGCGCTGAGCGTTTTCGAATTCAGATCGGATGCCGCTGTCATCTGTGAGCGCGAGGCAAACTTGAGCCGCTTCACGAATGTGCTCGCCTCCAGACTGGCCATCAGCTCGCTCAACTGGTCCGCCACTTTGGCGAACTCCGCGAGAAGATCACGCTGCTCGGCCACAGCCTTCTGCATCTTGTCCTGCGCGGGTGATTCCGGCGGGTCCTCGTCTTGCGGCTTTTTATCTGACGGCGCTGCACCCAGCGTTGTCTGGGGAAGTCCAAGTTTGCCACTGCCCGCTGGCTGCGGCGGCCTCACATTCTCATCAGGCTTTTTGTCTTCCGGCTTGAAGTTGCTCTTCTCATTGTCCGCAATGCTTGGCACCGGTGGCTTCTTCTCGGCATTGGGATCAGAAGGCTTGGGTGGCTCTGACGACGGATTTTGTTCCCCGGTCGTGACCTGTGGCGCGGACGGCTTGCTGTCTCCGGGTTTTTGCTCCCCGCCTGCGGGCGGCTTGCCGGATGGGTTCTGCGAAGGCGACGGTGGCGACGGCTTTTGATCGCCGGGTGAAGATGGCTTTCCTTGATTAGCATCTGCCATCGACTTCGTCGCCGCATTCGAGCTTTGCTTCAGAAGATCGGCCACGGACGGCATCCGCTCTGCGGCAATGTTGCGCAAATCTTTCAGCATAGATGCCCATGATTCCAGACGCTTGGCCTCGAACTCCGGGTTGTGCGTGGCCTGTTCGACAAGGTTTTTTCCCAATTGGGTGAGATTGTCCAGTCGGTCCGCATTCGCGCGCTCGGATGCGGCCTGTTGCTGAATCTTCCGGCGGTTCTCCGGGCGATCCAGTTCCGCCGCACTCAGTTGTCGCAATTCCTTGTTTGTCTGATGAAGCTGCTGTTCGCGCTCATAGCTTTCACGCGCAACCTGAAGCCATTTGGCGAACTGCTCCGTGAGCCACAACGCGTGATCCTGCTTGTTCAGAATGTGCAGAATAAACGATTGCGAATACGCGCGCTTCCGGCCCGGCAGATAATCTTCCGCCCAAGCACGAACCTGCAACGACTGCGGCGCAACATTTTCCCGGGTCGCGCAGAATGTCGCCCGGGCATCCATCAGACGTTTTTCCGGCTCACCAGCGATGGCGACTTTGTCGCCGTGCAAAGGCGGATCATCAGTGCCGGATTTTTTTTCTCCGACCCATTCCAAGCCCGCACGCTGCACGCCGAAATCATCGGCCACGGAGAGGTCAAACGAAAGCACCTCCGAGTCCAGCACCACTGTCTCCTGTGTTTCTCTTCGCGCCGTGATGCGCGGGGCCTCATCTTCCACAGCTTGAACTTTCAAGACCAGCGGCTCCCGCGGCGCCAGCCCCAGAGAGTCACGCCAGTTGAATCGGCGCTCGCCAGATTTCTCCACCACGCTGTAATTCGTCAGCAGCTTGTCGCCCTCCACCTTCTGCTTAGCTCCGTCCATTTCTGCTTCCGCGAGATCGCGGCTCGCACTCGCGATGAACGCTACTTCAGATCCCTTGAGAACGCTGATGCTCCCACCGCGCACTTCAACGCCCGGCTCGGTCTTGTATTTCAAATAGGTCGGCAAACGCAAACGCGCCGTCAGCGTCGCCAATTCCGGCCTGGTGCGCGGCTCCACTTGCACTGTCTTGCGCACATCGCCGAGAGAGACACTCATCGGCGCGTCATTTTTTTGCGGCGGGAACGCCAGCGAATAGCCTCCATCTTGCAGCGGAACATTAACTTCGGGCTGTCCTTTGATGCGGCCCGTGCCGCGCTCTGGAGACCACTTGGTGTCTGAAGAAAGCTTCACCGGCAGCGAGAACGGTTCCGCATAGGGAACGACGAGATGATTCGGCAACTGATCCACCCTGGCAAAAGTATAACGATCCACCTCGCGCCACGGCGTGAGCCAGCGCGAAAGCGCATTGCGCGCCGCATCGGAAACGATGATGAAGGTCGCGATAGCCAGGGCCACCGCGCCGCCTGCCGCCCAACCCCATGAGCGATGCCGTGCGTCCGGCACGGCCTTGGTAAAATCCTGATCCTTCACCGCCTCCGCCGCCTGAGCCATCGCGGCCTGAACCAAAGTCTCACTGCGTCCGCTGACACTGTCCTTGCGGGCGAGTTCGACAATGCCCAGCAACTGATCACCAAGACGGGGAAACTTGCGTCGCAGCAAGCGCGCCGCGTCTTCCAGTCTCCGTTGACGCCACACCCAGCGATGCCATTTGAGCGGCACCCCAAAACCCAGAACCGCAGCGCCTGAAGCCAGCAACACGCCGCGCAACCAAGCGGGTGTTTCCATGAAACGATCCAGCGCGAACACCAGCACATAAGAGAGCGCGATACCGAAACAAGCCGCAAGCAAACCTTCAGCCAGTTTGACGATCCAGACCCTCCGGCGGAAGTCAGAGAGTTTTGATTCGAGAATCGGAGGGAGTTCGTCCGTGTTCATAATAGAATGGCAACTAAATGATACTTATCAGTCAAAACGCCGCTGCGCGACAGAATTGTCAGGCAAAGAGCAAGACGCGTGAAAATGTGAAACCTTTTATTTTTCGGATAAACCCGCGATGATGATGGCCGAAAAAAACGAAAAGAACACAATGCCAGAAAGGTGGAGCAAAATTTGGTAGCACAAAAGACTAACCTTTTGAGTGAACGCCTGATTCATCGCACCACTTCCTTTCGTTCTTCTTTCGTTTTTTTCGGCTGTTCCATTCATGTTAGTAAGTTTATTCGCTGCATATAGTTAAAGATTTGCTTGCAAATTGAACGACGCTTTAGCAACATAGCCCATCTATGATGCCTTTTGTCCATAAGCTCAACGGCTCAACGGCTCAACGGCTCAACGGCTCAACGGCTCAACGGCTCAACGGCTCAACGGCTCAACGGCTCAACGGCTCAACGGCTATTAGGTGCTAATACACGGCGCTGCGATTTAGCAAGTAAGCCTGCTCTACTAATTTGGAGTGCTGCGACATGTCGCGGCTTTGATCGTTGCGACGTGTCGCGACGAGGTAATTTCCCGACACGATTTGCGGCACGCATTGGTTATGCCTCACTGTCTTCTTGTGATTCCAGCCTCGATTTCTAGCACCATGCCCATCACCATTCGTCTCGCAGAAACAGAAGAAGACCGGCAGCGGGTCTTTCAGTTTCGCTACGAGATTTATGTGAAGGAGATGGGCAAGCCCATGCCCGGAGCGGATCACCAAAAAGGCCATCTGAGTGATGCCTGCGATAACGGGGCTACTCACATCATGGCGTGGAGTGACGGGGATTTGGTTGGCTCTCTGCGCATCATCTGGGGCAGGATTGAGATTCCAGAGCCGTATGCAGAATGGTATGGGCTTGCCGATTTCATGAGCTTCCCGCCAGAGGTTTTATCTTTCACGGGAAGAATGATGGTGGCCCCTGACCGGCGGAATAGCCTGATCGCAGCGGCATTGGCCAGCGAGGCTTTCCGTCTTGGTTGTGAACAGGGAGTGAAGTTCGATTTCATCCACACGACTCCACCGTTGCTAGGTTTCTTCGAGCGACTGGGGCATCGCCGCTATCGTCCAGATTTCATCGATCCCAAGCTGGGGCCGCGCGTCCCCATGTTGCTGACCTTGGAAGACCGTGAGCATTTGAAAAATTGCCGCTCGCCACTCCTCAGACAAGTTCAGTATCCAACATCAGGGGCGGATATGTCGGGCTGGTTTCAGTCACGTTTCGGTCATTCAATGGGAGGAGCCGTGGTTTGAACTCGCTCGCCACATCATTTCCATTTGTCAGCAGAATGGCGTGCCTTGCCTTCTTCATCTGGAACATTGCGCTTTTTATTCTGGTCATTCACAACGCATTTGCCAGACCGCAGGGCGTGCCACTGATGATGCGGGTGTTAAGTGTGGCAGGACTTACGGGAGCTTTGCTGGATGCCGCCCTGCTGGCCACTTCTGCGCAGACGAGGCTCTGGTTGACCATGCTGGGAATTTGTCTGCTGGGAGTCAGCCAGATTGTATTTCGTGCCGCCCTCACTGCGATGCGGACAAGCCCGCTCTCGCTGGCCTTCTCCACGGATGCGCCCACGTTTCTTAACGAGTCCGGCCCTTATCGCTGGGTGCGCCATCCGTTTTACACAGCCTATGCCCTTTCATGGCTGGCCGTCTGCGCCATCACAGCACACCCCGCTGCTGCTGCCGTCTTCGTCGTCATGATGAGTCTCTATGTTCGTGCCGCCTTGCAGGAAGAGCGGAAGTTTCTACAGAGCCATCTCACGGCTGACTATCGCGCCTATCAACAACGCACAGGCATGTTTCTGCCTTCCGCTTTCATCCATACTCAACCTCATAAAGACACGCCATGAACACAGATACCGATCAACTACAAAGCCAAGGCCGCTACTCCAAGCGCGCTGAAGAAGTCGTGAAAATACTCGATGCCCGCATCGAGAATGTCTATCAGCGGGTGCAAGAGCAGCCCTTTTGGAAAGCACTTCTCGATCCCTCTACTCCGGTTCCCATGCTTCAGAGCATCTTCCGTGAAGTCTTCCTTTCAATCTATTGGTATCAAAAACACACGACTGAGGCGGGATTTC
>JAYVQB010000030.1:0-11887 GCA_043757085.1 Verrucomicrobiota bacterium | reverse complement strand
ACATCCTTGGTAAAACGGCGCATTTCCCGCGTGGAAAGATCGCGCCAAGTGACGCCAAAGTCATCGCTGCTGAATACGCCGGAGCTTTCCGTGAGATTTCCCGAGGCGTCTTTGCGGGCGGAATAGGAAGCAATGAGTCGTCCTTCCGAGTTGTGAACACTGATGCTAAAGGGATGACCTTGCGTGCGCAGGGGATCAGAAAGTTTTTTCCAAGTGCCTCCATTATCCTTCGTGAGATAGATGCCGCCTTTGGAGCTGTGGGCCACGCTGGCGTAGAGCCATGAGGCGCGGGCTGGATTCGGATCCACGGCCAGCCAGACGACAGGGCCGGGGAACTTGTCGGCAGGCAGGCCTTTGCCGGGGCCGGATGTGGATTTCCAAGTGATACCGTTGTCGTCGGAGGCAAGGACATCGCCCAATCCCTTGTCGATCACTTCATCGGACAGAACCTGGGGTTCATAGATGTCGTTGGTATCGGAGACTGCGGCATAGAGACGTTTGTCATTCGGCTTGCGCACGATGCAGTAATAGTTGCCCCATTTAAGACTGCCCCATTTTTCGAGGAGGTTGCGATTGAAACTCCAGGTCGCGCCGCCATCGGCTGTGAACTGATTGCCGATATCGGTGCTGGCAATGAAGATTTGTTTTCTGTCGATCCAATGAATCCAATGTCCCGTGGTGACATTCAATCCGTTCTGACCATAAGAACGGTCATGGGGTATTTCCTTCGCGGCTGCGTTCTCGGTGGCTGATGAGACAAAGGCCTGCCTCCAAGTCTCTCCGCCGTCATGGGTGACATAGGGCATGCTTCCCGTGACGATGACGGTCTTTGGATCGCTGGCGGCCACGTCGAGGCTGGAAACCAAATCGCCCCAGTGGAAACTAAAAATGCCGCCGTCTCCTTGATAACCCGTCGTGATGTTCTGATTGCTCCAATAAGTAGTATTCGATGTGCTGTTGATAACGGACTTGATGGTGTTCGTCCATGAGACTCCACCGTCCAGACTTTTGAGAACTTGCGCACCTTTGCCAAGTCCCGCGCTGACCCAGACACAACGGCTGTCACTGGCGGGCACGGCTAGATGCCGCGCGGGATCGGGTGCAGGGATGCTCATGGATAACCATTTGGAATTCGCATTCGCATAATTCATTCTGTAAACGCCGAGGAACGATTTGTTCACCACATGCCGGGGATCAGTCCAAGATTCGAGAGTAACTTCGCGTGAGATCAGAATCGCGAATAAGCTGATAGCTTTCGTTGCGGGATTGATCGCGCCGCAGAATTCAATCACCTGCGAGCCTGCGGGCAGGCCTGCATGAGCGGTTTCCAAACTCCATGACTTCCCGTTGTCAGTGGAAAGATGCAGCCCTTTGTTGGTTGCCATAAAAATTATTGCACCATCCCAGAACACCCCTGCGATTCGCAGGCTGTCATCTCCCTTGGCTTGAAATACGAGCTTGTAAGTAGCTCCACCATCGCGCGTGAACCATATCTTTTGATAGTCTTCGAGAATGAGTCGCTGCGATTTTGTTTCTGTTCCAGCGGGATCGGCAAACAGACTGCCAAACACAGAACCGGATGATGAGTCTCGCGGAAGGTTCATTTGCTTCCAAGTGATTCCGCCATCAGTGCTGACACAAGGGAAGCGATCTTGATTCGCCCATGACGACTTACGAATGGCATACTGCGTCATGCCTGCCCCAGTGCTGGTGAAATTGACTTTCGACCGGATGGTGGCCGAGAAAGTTCCAGACGGAAACATGCTCCATGTTTTTCCCTGATTCACTGAGCGATACATTCCCATCATGTCGCAACCGATGTAAATCTGATCGGTGTTGAAGGGATTGATGGAGGACGTGACGAGATCACCTCCGCCAGAAACGCCAATTGGAGTGAACGAGGTTGCTGCCTTCTGGGCTGATGCGCTGCCGAAGGGCATCAAGGCACCCGTGAGGAATACCGCCAACGTCATTACGGTGGGTAAAGTTCGCATCATTGGGAGTGCCATAACATTCGCTATTACCTGCTGCCGAAGATTGCGCTGCCAACGCGCACAATCGTTGCACCCTCCTGAATCGCGACTTCATAGTCGTGGCTCATGCCCATGCTAAGGCCAGTGAAGGGGACACCGGTTTGTTTTTCCAAACGGTCGCGATATTCGCGGAGAAAGACGAAGTATTTGCGCGAGTCTTCTGGATCGGGCGCAGGCGGAGGAATGCACATGAGGCCCTGAATCTCCAGACGATCGAGCTTGAACAAATCCTCGATCTGCGACTCAAGCGCGGTGGGCGCGAATCCGAACTTGCTGGCTTCGGCAGCGACATTGACCTCCAGATAGACTTTGGGGAACAAGCCGAGTTCAGCGGCGATGCGATTGATGTCCTGTGCGAGTGAGAGGCTGTCCACACCCTGGATGACATCAACTGCCGAAAGGATTTTTCTGATCTTGTTCGACTGGAGATGGCCGATGAGATGCCAGCGCAAGTTAGACGGCAGAAGCGGCTGTTTGGTCAGAAGTTCCTGCACCTTGTTCTCTCCGAAAAGACGCAACCCAGCGTCCACGGCCTCGCGAATAACCTCGGCGGAAAAAGTTTTGCTGACAGCGAGCAATTCGACTTCGTCGTCGCGTCGCCCGGCACAGACGAGTGCATCTGCGATTTTTGATCTTACACATTCGATGTTGTCGTGAATCTGTGCCATTGGACGATTGCTGTTTGCCACACTCATTCCAGTCACGAACGCATCCGCGCAACTCCTGACTCTAAAGTATTTTTCGCTGTTTCTTGAGCCTAGTGGTTTTCCAAGTCTTCTGCCCAGTCATCAGGCAGATCAATCGTTCCCAATATGCCCGAAATGAATTGAATATTTTCTGCAACCCGCAATGCTGCGGGTGGTTCAAACACTTGCCATATTTATGAAAATCCGCCACCTCATCCGCTCCTTTGGTTTGATCGCAAGCTGCATCTTGATGTTCGCGCCTGAACTCACGGCGCAATCCACCACGGGTTCCAGCACGACACCGACAGGGACGGGAGTGGTCGGAGGCACCACTTCAACGACTGACTCCGGGCCGCTGGGCGTATGGCAACTCAAGTTTGAGCAGACGGGCGACAGCATCAATTACCGCCCGTATCAGGGAGGATTTTATATTGCTCCCGCTGAGGGTGGTGCGGGAACCCTGATTCTGACCCTTGCCACGGGCAGCTTGAAACAATATTTCACTTACACTTCATTTGGGGATGTGTTTGTTGGCATTAAGGGATCGACCAAAAAAATGGTATTTTCCGCAACCGCCGCTAGCAGTGTGAGCACCACCGCGTTCTATGCCATCGGCGTGGCAGACAAGGAAATTCCGCTCGACAGCACCTCACGCAATGTCACCGGCAGCGTCATGCTGGCCAGCAAGATGACAGGCTATGCCGTGAGCGCTGACAGTGAGAAAGACCTTCCTTATGCCGGCTCGGGCACCTCGGTCGGTGTCGCTGGCGCGAGCATTCTTACTGCAAAGCTGGATGAATCTCTGACGCACAACGGCAACAGTAAAAACAACTCTGTCTCCCAAGAAGTCACGGACATTCATGCCATTCTCGCGAAAGCAGGTTACACCGACGGCACCAAGGCCACAGGAACCGGAGGAACTTCCACGCCCGCGCAGAATCCGAACATCAAGTGATTGCGGTCACTTCTTGCGAAGCACAAGGATGATGTCGGCATAAGAGTTGTCGAATTTGCGTGGCTCGTTCACATCATAGGTGAAGTCATAACTTTCCAAGTGCTCGAATTCCGGCACGCTCCGAATTAGTTTCTTCAATTGCGCGGCATCATAGGTGCGGAAAGTCCATCGTGTCTCCTGCACCCAAGTCTGGCCACGGCGGGTGATTTGCAGCCGGGTTCGCAATGCCTCCGTGCGCGCCTTGCGATCCGGTGGCCATGTGTGCGTATTGCACACCACTTGCACGCCGCCGCGCGAACCGCTCCAGCGTTCGTGCTCGGCTCCTCCTCGTTTGTAATCGGTGAGATGCAGTCCCAGAACATAGAGGCCGCCTTTGCACAGTGACTTGGCCACGAGCCGCAGATGCGAGACCGCGCCCGCTTCCTCGCTGACATATTTGAAAGTGCTCACCAAACAATGTGCGAGATCGAATCGACCACGATCCGGCACCTGAAAATTCTCCAGACGATCGCACCATAATTTTGCGGATAGCTCTTTCTTGCGCAGCCGACCTTGCGCGTGATCGAGCATGTTCTGGTTCAAATCAAAGCCGCGCACGTCATGTCCTCTTCCGGCCATTTCCGCAATCAGTCGCCCCGAACCGCAGGCAGGTTCCAGAATGCTCAGCGCACTGCTGAATCCAGAGGTGCCGTGCTTGATCGCGACCGCCTCCAGGAAATCTGCCTCCTTGGAAGTGTCGGCATCGAACACGATGTCGTAGTAAAGCGGCGTATCATACCAGTCGGCGGATTCAGTTTTCATCGTTAAGAAATGAACATGCAATCTCCGTAACTGTAAAAGCGGTAACGCTCCCGAATGGCCTCGGCATAAGCCCGAAACACCAGATCCTTTCCGGCAAACGCGCTCACCAGCATCAGCAAGGTGGACTTGGGCAGATGGAAATTCGTCAGCAGCGCATCCACCGCGCGAAATTCATAGGGCGGGTAAATGAAAATGTCCGTCTCACCGCGCTCGGCGACAACGCGCCCATGTCGGGCTGCGATACTCTCCAGCACGCGCATCACGGTGGTGCCGACGGCGATGACACGCTTGGCTGCATTGATTTTATCCGCAGCGGCTTCGCTCACTTCATAACTCTCCGAGTGCATGATGTGTTCATCCAGTCGTTCTGCTTTTACCGGCTGAAAAGTCCCGACGCCGACATGCAGAGTGACAAATACATGCGGAATTTCCCGCAGCAGTTCCTCGGTGAAATGCAAACCCGCAGTCGGCGCGGCGATGGAACCTTCTACGCGCGCATAGACGGTCTGATAGCGTTCCTTGTCCGGCTCACGCTCCTCGCGCCCCATGTAGGGCGGCAGCGCGAGATGACCATGTTTGGCTTCATCCACTGCATGATCGAATTGAATCAGCCGGTCGCCATTCTCAAATATCTCAGTGACCGTTCCCGTCGCTTGGCCAATCTCGATCTGATGGCCATCACGCAATTTTTTTCCAGGTTTCACCATGCAACGCCAGCTCGTGGGGGAGAGTGCCTTGAGCCGAAGCAGTTCCTTCGTGCCGTCATTGGAAAAGAATCGCGCAGGCACCACGCGGGTATCATTGAGCACCAGCAAATCGCCCTCGCGTAAAAACGATTTCAATGCGGCAAACGCATGATGCTCGATGTTGCCCGCATCACGATGGATCACCAGCATTCGCGATGCGGTGCGCTCAGTTAGCGGCTCGCTGGCGATGAGTTCCGGCGGGAGTTGGTAGTCGAAGTCGGAGGTGAGCACGCTGGGAGTTGGCGATCGTTTGCAATTTAAATCGTCATCGCCGAGTAACCGCCGTCCACGATGAGTTCGTGCCCCGTGATGAAACTGCCAGCGGTGTTGGAAGCTAAAAGCAGGGCTGCGCCGACAAGTTCGCGCGATTCGCCGAAACGGTTCATCGGTGTGTGGCCCATGATCTTGGCCACACGATCAGGCACGAGCACTTTTTTATTTTGCTCCGCCGGGAAGAATCCCGGAACGAGCGTGTTCACGCGAATGCCCAGTGGCGCCCATTCGCGGGCGAGATTCTTGCTGAGATTGTGAACCGCGCCCTTGCTCATCGAATACGTGAACACGCGGCTCAATGGAACGACGCCGGACATGGAACCGAGGTTGATGATAGAAGCGGAGATTTCCTGCTCGACGAAATAACGCCCAAAGACCTGACAGGCGAGGAACGTGGCCTTGGTGTTGATGTCCATGATGCGGTCATACTCTTCTTCGCTGATTTCCAGAAATGGAGTTGGCGAATTAACACCGGCACCGTTCACAAGGATATCGCAGCGCCCGCTGCGCTTCAGCACCTCCGCCAGCAGGGTGTCCAGCTCGCTCTTCTTGGAGACATCACAAGGCAGGAAATAGCCGCGCCCATCGTTGGACTTAATTTTCTCAAGCTTGGACTCCGCCTTCTCCGCGTCGCGCCCCACTAGAACTACTTCTGCGCCTGCATTTGCCAAGCCGAGGGCAATGGCTCCGCAGAGTTCGCCTGTGCCGCCGATGACAACGGCTGTGCTGCCCGTGAGATCAAAGAGTTGGGATGAATTCATACTGGTCGCCATCTTGCCCCTTCATCCATTTTGGGCAAGGCGAATCCTTCGGCGGTGCAGAATCAATAGCACGGTCAGCCCGAGCAATGATCCGCAGGAATCAATCATGACATCGCGCACCGATGGGCCGCGTGTTGGAATGAACGATTGGTGGAATTCATCCGAGGCCGCATAGATCACGGAGACGATAAAAGCGATGATGGCGCATTTCATGGCCTGATCGCTCGATTTTGCGGAGCGGGATTGCATCAAGGCACGCCAGCATAAAACGGCAAGCACGGCATACTCTGAGAGATGTCCGCACTTGCGAACCAAGAAGTGAGCTTGCTCGATTGCAGCCCGGCTGATTTGTGGATTCATCCAGCGCAGCAATGGCTCCAGAATGCGTGAAGTATGTGCCGCGGAACCGGTGTCGGTGGACATGAAGAAAATCAGTCCCATCCAAAGGATAACGGGGAGCCAGTATTTATTCATGCGTGAAGCGGTCATAGTTTTCAGATTCGTTGCGCGATGGTAGCAGCAATGCAATCCAAAAAATGAATGCAAGTCTGTATTCGGAAATTCAGTCTGTGTGTCTCCGTAGCAAGGGCGTCTCGCCCTTGCAGTCATGCAAGCAAGGGCAAGATGCCCTTGCTACGATGAGTGTGCAACTTGGACTGCGGCCGCCTTGCTGCCGCTTTCGTGCCGCAGCCTGCTGCGGCGAGAACGTCGGGTAATTGTATGTCTGGTGGTGAAGACTCATCAGTCACCGCCAGCAGGCTGGCTGGTGATAGCGGCAGCAGGGCTGCCGCAGTCCAAGGCATCATCTTTATGATGCTGTGACGATCAATGACCAGAAATTGCGTTGCAGATTACTATAATAAGACGGACAGCTTTATTTGTATTCCATCATGCTCGGCAATCTTTTGTTATTCTTCTCCGGCGTCATCGTCGGACTGGGAGTTATGCTCATCTGGCAGGGGCTGAGATTTGTTTCCGATTTGCGTGCGGCCAAACATGCCACTGCTGCCGAGCTTTTCAGCATCACACCGGGCGAGCGTGATCAGGCGGCGTTGGCGGCGATTGATGAGTGCAAGAAGCGACTGCGCTGGCACAAGAACCCGAACCCCGAATGGCTGACTCCGGTGGTCGAGGAGATTCCACGTCTGGTGCGCGAGATCGCGGTGATCTACCATCCTGAATCACCGAAGCCTTTGCTCGCACCCGGTTTGAGTCATTTCACCCAGGCGCTTCAACTCGCGGCGTCGGATGTCACCCAGTTTCTTCAAACGCGCACGGTTGGCCGGCTCGTGGACGTGAGCGCTCACACGGCCTTGAGAACGTGGGAGAAAGGTCGCGAGGTCATGCAGCATCAAGCCGTGCAGAAGATCGGCAAATGGTATAAACGCCTGCTGCCTTTCTGGCAGGTGATCCGCTTCAATAGCCCGCTGGTATGGGCTTCCATGGCCGTGTCCAATGTGGCGGCGCGCACTTTGCAACCGGCCATCGTGGACATCATTGCGCGTCGCGCGATCGAACTTTACAGCGGGCGTGTCGGTGGTGGCTCGCACGCGCGGCTGGAAGATGTGGACTAGCGCTGCACCTTCGCATCTCCGCCTTGCGCGAGTTTCAAAACTTCGGGCAGCGTGGCCATGCTGGTGTCGCCGGGGGTGCTCATGGCCAAGGCACCGTGGGCTGCGCCGAGGTCAATTGCGATCTGCGGTTCTTGGCTGGTAAGAAGGCCGTAAACCAGTCCGGCGACAAATCCATCGCCGCCGCCGATGCGATCAAAGATGTCGAGCTTTGGATAATTTCTGGAGCGATGAAATGCTCCATTGATCCACGCAATCGCGCCCCAGTCATTGCAGGAAGCGGAATGCACGCGGCGCAAGGTGGCGGCGGCGACTTTGATGTTGGGATATTGCTTGAGCATCTTGGCGATGTCCGATTGCAACGCGTCAGCTTGAGCGGCGAAGATGTCTTTTGGATCATCGTTCGCTGCGAGTGCTACAGGTTCATGATCCGTGAGCACGCCGATCATGACATCCACATACGGAGCCAGCGCATGATTTAAGGCCTGCGCCGCTGCGAATCCTCCGCGCTCTTGCCAGAGCGAGGGGCGATAGTTCAAATCATACGAGACGATGACGCCGTGTTTCTTTGCCACTTCGCAGGCTTCAATGGTGAGCGCGGCGGTCGTTTCTGAAAGCCCGGCAAAGATTCCTCCCGTGTGCAGCCAGCGCACGCCTTGCTTCCTGAAGAGATCGTCCCAATCGAAATCACCCGGCTTCAGATGCGAGGCCGCGCTGTGTCCGCGATCCACGCAACCTTTTGCGCCACGAATGCCGAAACCGCGTTCGGTGAAGTTGATTGGATTACGCACTTTGCGGCCAATGCCGTCATAAGGAACCCATTTGATGAACTGGGTGTCCACGCCTCCTTGCAAAACGAGATCTTCCAAGAGCCGGCCGATTTCATTGTCGGCAAAAGCCGTGAGCACACCGGTCTTTTGTCCGAAGCAGCGTCGCAGTCCGCGCGCGACGTTGTATTCGCCGCCGCCTTCCCATACGGTGAACTGGCGGGAGGTGCGAACACGTCCTTCACCGGGATCGAAACGCAGCAGCACCTCGCCAAGAGCAAGAACATCGTGATGGCATTCGGCAGTGGGACGGATGGAGAGTGGCATCGTGTTTAATTTCTGTCAGTTGGCCGTGAGCATTCGCACATGGCGGGATGATCCTTTGTGGTCGCTGGTCATCTTGTCATCGCGAAGACCAGCCTCGGCGCGCTCCATGAAATATTTCAGCGGCGCGTCTTCAGCGCCTTCGATCTTGGCCGTTTCCAGATGGTGCACTGCATCGCTGTAAGCGCCCTTGCGCAGACTGACGACGCCCTGCCAGAAGGAATCACGCGCCTTGATTTCTTCATCATTAAGCGCGCCTTTTGCGGCGAGAAGTTCATAGACTTCGCTGATCTGATGCATGCGGGGCGCATAGACCATTTCCATGGGGCGCATCTCCAGATGATCTTTCGTGAGATGGAAGGCGCGCGCGTTTACCAGAACCTGGCTGCCATAGATCAGATTGATGGAGCAGAGTCTGCGGCTGAAATCGAGAGCCTCACCCACGGCGCTGAAGAACTGAAACTCGCGGAAGCCAAAAAGGCCGATGCTCATGGGACCGGTGGCAAGCGCAACGCCAAATGCCGGTTTGCGATGCCAGCGGTTCTGCATTTCCTGATCGAGATTGACCAATCGCTTTCGCAGTTCCAGCGCGGCCTGACACCCATTCAAGGCGTGATCAGCGTCCTCGACGGGCATTCCGAAAAACACCCGCACGCCCTCGGCATTGCACATGTCCAGATACGCGCCGCGCGCGACGAGGAACTCGGCGGTGGCTTGCAGGAAGAGTGAGCTTAGTTTCTCCAGATCGTGCGGCTCCATCTGCGCGCTCAGATCGGTGTAATTGAGGATACGGCAGGTCATGACGGTAAGCTCGCGTTTACCGCTGATGTCCACAGCCTCCTTGGCATTGACCAGTTTTTGAAAATTTTCCGTGGAGATTCTTCCGATAAAATAATGCAGCAGGGTGTGGCGGCGTTGACCCGCTTCCGTTGCGCCGAGGATCATGCCGCACGCCCCGGCCACAAGAATGGCGCTGATCCCGGAGAAGGGTTCAAAGAGCACTCCGCAAAATGCCAGGGCGGGGGAGATGAGCAGGGTGAGGAACACCGCGCCCGCGAGGTAGGCGATCCGGCTGAAGAGTCTCGGCAGTTCCATGCAAACCCAGGCGGACAAAAATGCGACCGCTGTATAGAAGGCATACTGCAAAGGCAGAAAAAACCGGAGATCACCTTTCACTGGTAGGATGAAAGTGGCATGGTAAAAATCCTCCAGCCGCACCGCACCTCGATAAAAAATTGGCGTGACTTGATAGAGCATGAGCAATGCCGCGCTCACCGTCACACCGATCATTAAACTGGCTGCCCAAATTCTTCCCATGGATTAAGCAGATTGATTTTTGTCCGAAGTTTCACCTTGTGGGCGACGATAGGAGGCGACGACGAGGTCGCTGAGATAGCGATCCGGCTCCTCCACGGCGCGCAATGGCAGTGGGAAGTATCTTTCCGTCGTGTTGCTCGCGATGAGCTGCAAGCCGAACGGATAATCCTTGAAGAGTCTGCGGCAGAGTTCAACCACTGGCACGCCCTCACGTTCGCTGCGCTCGATGATCTTGCCCGAGGCGGCATCATCGAAGTGAATCTCCAGCCCGTTGGTCTGGGTAAAAAGCAGGGCAAAACCCTCCACCTCGCGCGCGGCCACGCTGACCTGAGTGTTCTTGGCTAGCTCACGGCATCCGGCCAGCGACGATTGAGGATCTTTCACGAGCTGTTCTCCGATGGTCAGTTCGCGCAGTCCCAGGCTGGGAAGCTCGAATTTGAAATCACGCAATGTTTTCTCCCAAACGGTCATGAGTCCACGCGCTCCGGTTTTTTCTTCCCCGCCGCGTCGCGCCATTTCGCGCAACGCGCCGTCCTCGAACTTGGCATTGATACCATAGGCGGCGAATTCGCGTTCGAACTGCCGGATAATGCTGCCCTCGGAGCTTTTCATGATCTCGAACAAGTCATCGGCATTTAGCGAGTCGCAGACGACGCGCACGGGGAGACGCCCGACGAACTCCGCCTCGAATCCGAAGTCGATGAAGTCCTGGGTGCGTGCTTCGCGAAGCGTTTCGCCGGCAGCAACCTCCTCGCGCGGGGATGCGCCGAAGCCGATGCTGGCACGGCTCAGGCGACGGGATACGATTTTCTCCAGTCCGCTGAATGCGCCACTGACAACGAAGAGGATGTTGCGCGTGTTGACGGACTGCTTGCGTGGCATCTCGCCTTTGCGCATATCAAAGAGCATCTGCATCTGGGAACGCATGTCGTTTGGCGCGTGGAGCGGCACTTCCGTTTCTTCCATGAGTTTCAGCAGTGTGGTCTGCACGCCGCGTCCGCTCACATCGCGACCGGGTCGGTCGCCGGAGGTGGCCAACTTGTCCACTTCATCGAGATAGATGATGCCATGCTCGGCGAGATCGATATTGCCGCCGGCCTTCGAGACGAGGTCGCGCACTAGATCGTCCACATCCGCCCCTACGTAGCCGGTCTCGCTGAACTTGGTGGCGTCCGCTTTGACAAAGGGCACGCCGATGAGTTCGGCGATGTGCTTGATGAGATAGGTCTTGCCCACACCTGTCGGCCCGATAATGAGCACGTTTTGTTTGGCAAACTCAATGCTCTCGCCTGAATTCCCTGAGGGCGATTCCGCCTCCCGCATCATGCGGGCGTGGTGATAGTGATCGCAGACGGCGGTGGCCAGAACTTTCTTGGCTTCGTCCTGACGGATCACAAAGCGGTCGAGGTGTGCCTTGATGTCCGCAGGCTTGAGGCGGAAATCCATCCAGCTTTCATCGGGCGGCTCGTCGGTCACAGGGCTGGCCGACTGGGCGGATGGTGGCTCATCTTTGTCGGGTTCGCGGAAGCTCGTAAACATTACATTGCTGCCGAACTGGCTGCGGATGAACTCCTCCAGTTTTTTGCTGATTTCTTCGGGTGACGGCGGCGGGTCGTTTTTCGTATCGCTCATGTGTCGAAGAATCTCCGCAGA
>JAYVQB010000029.1:0-3051 GCA_043757085.1 Verrucomicrobiota bacterium | reverse complement strand
TGGGGCGCATCGCGTTCTGGACGGATGATGAATCCTGCAAGGTGAATATCAACACCGCCTCCGAAGGCACTTATTGGGATGTGCCACGGGTTTATTCGCAGGAGGATTATGGGCAATACTCGATCAACTCCAATGGCCTAGCCATCAGCCAGCCGGTGCAGCACGAGTTTCAACGCTACCCAGGGCATCCAGCGACGACGTGTTTGAGCGCTGTATTTGGCAGTGCCAACTGGAACCCGGCGTTGCTACCGGTTTCCGCCCCTTACCCGTCCAATCCCAATAGCACCGACTCTGACAAGCTCAATCCTTACTACAACATTGCTCCGCGGGTCGGACTTCCCGGTAGCTCGGGAGGAGGCGGATCAAAAGGCGGTTCCACCCAGGTGGACGCCAGCACCGCAGTGCTTATCACGGACCGGGACCGGCTCTATGCCTCAGTGGACGAACTCATGTTCACGCCCAACCTGTCCGGGACCGCGCGCATTCCCAACACTTCCACATCGTCAGCACCCCAAACGATCACCAAGGATGTCTTGGAGAAGACACGATTCTTTCTCACGGCCAGCAGTTCCGCGCCGGAGACGACGATCTTCAACACACCCCGCGTAGCAGTCTGGCCGATTAATGCCACGCCAGCCAAAAACACCGCCTATGATAAGCTTCTGGCATTCTGCTCAACTATTGGCGATAAGAAGGCCTATTATATTACTCGTTCCGATGCGCGCAATAGCACCAATGACTACAATCTGACCGCTCTGGATGGCAGCAAGCGAAACCAGCTTATGTATGCCTATCTGCAAAGATTGACCGGGTCCAACATTCCTGGTTTTGGCGGCAGCTTCCTCGCCAAATACCCGGCAGGAGCAGACGGCATTTCGGATCGCGACCAGATTCTGACGTTCATTTACGATTACATCCGCTGCACCAATTTACAGGACCAGAGCAGCGGCGCGACTCCTTACACACCCTTGTTTGCCGCTGGGCAACCTCTCGGAGCGGGTGAGGTCATCCCGATCAAGATCGGGCAGACGCAGGGATTCGGGCGCTTTTATAGCATCACCTCGGCGAACCTGCTTTTCTACGGGACGCAAGGAAGAGTGGTGGGAGGGTCAAATCCCTTGAAGTATGACACGACCAAAATGCGCGCGGTGTTTTTCTTCTCATTCACCACGCCCATGCACGGGCTGGCCTGCATGAGGAGTAATGTGAAATTCAAGGTCAAACAGGGGCTGGACGGTTTTCAAGCCAGTGGCAAAAGCCTTAACTTCAAACCGGGCGGCACCAATTACATGGATACGTCTGACTTAAACACTTTTGCCGGCCGTAGTGTGGGGGGCACGGAACACCCGTGGCAGGCAATAGTTTATAAGCCGTTCGATGTTGCCGACGCCGGTGGAGATGCCCGTGGCAAGTATCCGTTCTTCTCTGCGGCGGACGTTGATGTGGTCGGCAAGACAACATTTGCTTTCACGGCAAGTTCGGAGGTCGTCGTGGAAATCCGGACCGCAGACACCGATCAATTGGTGCAGACCGTGCATTTTAACTTTCCTCCAGGACAGTTCAAAACACCAGGCATCAGCGGAACTACTGCCGCTTTTAGTTCCCGCACCGTCAATAGTAATTATAACTCCCTCATTAACCCCAAAGATGGTGACACCGTGGTTGCCCTTCAGGTGGGGGGTGCCGATTTGAGTGCGAATGAGAATATTCCTGGGGTGGCCGATGATTTTACTGCGGGTGACGTCCGTCTGACCGCAGCACTGCCCGACATTCTTGCGAACCGTTTCCGGGCGGACAACAAATACAAAACCGACGGCGTGCAGTTTGCCCACTCACTGGTGGCCTCCAGTGGTGTATGCGCGCCCAACGGCGTGTCTTATTACGATGGAGGAACTTTCGGCAAACTGGTCAATGTGGCAAGTTACCTGCAGCCCATCACATTAAGGATGATCCGCCAGCCGGATGTGCCAAGTCGTGTATCTACTGGCGTGACTCGAAAGGACGGCGGTCCCGGTGACTGGGACACAGGCTTCGGCGATCAAAAGGACGGAGCCTACATCAACAAGCCCGATGAGGGCGATACTGCCCTTACAGATATGACCAACGGCCAGCGTCGACTTCCATACATGCTTGGTTATGGCTTGGGATTTTCTTCGGCGACGAACACTTATTTTTCGCCCAACCGGATGATACCATCACCCTTGATGTTTGGTTCCATCCCGACCGGTGTGCAACGCCGCCTGCCCTGGCAGACACTTCTGTTCCATCCGCGCCCGGAGGATTTGACTCATCCGGGTTTCGGCACGCCCATAGTGCCCGTGCCAGGCATAGCATACACACTGCCGCCTGATCACCTGATCGCTGATTTGTTCTGGATGCCCGTGGTGGAGCCTTATGCGATCAGCCAGCCTTTCGCGACTTCGGGCAAGATCAATCTCAACTACCAGATCGCTCCCTTCACGTATATCAACCGTGCCACAGGCCTGCACGCGGTGATGAAGTCCACTAAGTTCGCCGCCCTGCCGCTTTCGGATTCGACGATCTACAAGCCGCTTGATGCCAGTGGTTTTGGGATGGCTCCTACCACTCCTAATCGCAGGCGGAACATCGACATGACCAAAACGCTGTCAGTCTTTGAAGACAAGTTCAAAAGTAATGATCTCTTTAAGTCAGCCAGCCAAATATGCGAGGTCAACCTTGTCCCGCCAGAAGTGGCGAATGCCGCAGGTATGAAGGATTTCTGGAACAATAACAAACTGACCGGGGACAACTTGCGGGAAAAACCCTACATGGACCTCTACTCGCGACTGACGACGAAATCGAACGTTTACACGGTGCACTTCCGTGTGCAGGTGCTCAAAAAGGGCCGATCAACGGATGCCACGGAATGGGATGAGACCAAGGACACTATCCTGTCCGAGCATCGCGGCTCCAGCCTCATCGAGCGTTATGTGGATGCCTCAGATACCACGCTGCCGGACTTTGCCGCGACGAACGCCCCCTCGCTGGACAATTATTACAAGTTCCGGGTGCTGAGCACCAAGAAGTTCT
>JAYVQB010000028.1:0-3057 GCA_043757085.1 Verrucomicrobiota bacterium | reverse complement strand
TATATTTGTGTTCATTAGTGTTAATTCGTGGTTCTCATTCCCGGATTTAGGTTCATGGCCTCCAAAAGACAAATCCTCACCACGATCATCGCCAGTCTCCGGCGAGAGCTGGAGTCCTGCATGATGGCGGCCCGTGAGGCGACTGCGGCGGCGACTGATCCCGGCAGCAAGGCGGAGAACAAATACGATACCCGGAGCCTGGAAGCATCCTATCTCGCCAGAGGTCAGGCCTTGCGAGTATCAGAACTTCACGAGGCAGTGCTGGCCTTTGAATCATTGAACGCGCAAGTGCTGTCCCCGGATCAAGCCATCATTCCCGGTGCGCTGGTGGTGCTGGCCGGCAACTGTGAAGAGACTCAATATTTCCTCGGCCCATGCGCAGGCGGCACCAGCGTGGAAGTGGACGGCGCTGAAATTCTGGTCATCACCCCAGCATCTCCGCTGGGCAGAGATTTGATAGGCAAGCGCGCGGGGGATAGGATTAGTCTGCGCTCAGGTGCAAAGATGATCATCAAGAGCGTGTCTTGATGACTGGTGCCTCTGGCTCATTTTTGTCCAACGGAGCGCGGCCATTCAGCCCGCTTTTTTGTATTTGAACGACTATGCTGAGACGCGGGCGGGGCGCACACGATGCTTCCGAATAACGGGAGACTTAGTCGCCCCACTCGTTGTCTCCTTTGATTTTTTCGGCTTGGGTTTGTTCAGCGTTGCCTTTCTGGCGGCAGTTTGTGCCCTTGCCCAGGCGAGGATGCGTTTGCGGTCAAAGCCGAATTTCTCAGCAATTGAGGCGCGGATATCGCGGACTTCTTGGACGATGGGGTCAATCATGGCGTGAGCTGGATGAGTGTTTCAGGCGTGCAGACGATGGGGTAGTGCAGCTTGTGGTAGTGGCAATACTCGTGAAGATCTTTTTGGAGTGTTGCATTCGCAAGGTGTGTGCAGTTCCAAGTGAGAAGATAATCCATCCGGTGCAGAATTGCTAGGCCGAGATGAGACGCATCCGTCGCTGCTCGTGGTGGCAACTGAAACAACCGGATCAAATCTGCTTCAAGCTGGTCAAGGGCATCAGGGATATCCAGATCAGGGAGCTGATCCAAGTAGGGCATTCGACGTTTGACGGCTCCAGAGTCTCCTCCGGCTGCCTCCCCACGCACAAAGGCAGAAGTGTAGAGCAGGAAACGATGGCGGTGTTGTGTCCACCACTCGTGGGTAAGCTTCTGATGCGATGCCATCGGCTCCTGACGGCTCGGGTGAGCACCCAAGTAGCTCGGTATCGTCGTCTCAATGTAAACGGTCTGCATCAGTCACGAGCATACACAACAGGTGGAGTTCGTAAAGGAGTCCCGCAATACCACATATTGCCCATCCATGTATTATTTCCTCGGCCCATGCGCAGGCGGCACCAGTGTGGAAGTGGACGGCGATGAAGTTTTGGTCATCACGCCAGCCTCTCCGCTGGGCAGAGATTTGATGGGCAAGCGCGCCGGGGATAGGATCAGTCTGCGCTCAGGTGCAAAGATGGTCATCAAGAGCGTGTCTTGAGGATGGCGTCTCCGGCTCGTTTTTCGTCAAACGGAGCGTATGCCTTCATCACGGTCTGTGTATTTAAACGATTAAGCTGAGACGCGGGCGGAGTGCACACGATGCTTCCGGGTCACGGGAATCTTAGCCTCCCCACCCGTTAGCGTAATCTGAGTTCGGCACAGTCGGAATTTTCTTCCGGTCGATCTCGTGGCCATTTAAAGTAAGGTCGGTGAATTCAAATCCAGCCCCGCTACCGATCATGAAACAGAGTTACCTTATCTGCAAAGGAATGTGGCAGTGGAAAATCCTGATCAGTAAAGCGTGGTGATATGTAGTATTTCATATTGTTTGCTTACGTCGAGGTGTGGCACCGGCTACCGAGAGCGACACTCCGCAACAGGGTGAGGGGTTGTGGTGAATAGGGTTATGTCGACTCGGAGCGGCTAGCCGCATGTCCACCACCGTTTTGCTCAATCTCTTTAGGGTAAGTCGGCCCAACGACACCCTCGATAACCTTTGCAAGGATTTTCGCTTTGCCTTCGGCAGTTCCGAACTCCTCCGGGTTAAGCGTGTCTAAAGCCTCATCGAACTTTGCGTGGAAGTCTTCCCAGAACTGTTCCTTCTGACCTTGCCTCCAGACGTTGTCGATGGGGGACTCAAATGCCTTCGCATTGATTATCGCAACATCGATGACGGAGAGAACTCCAAAGCATGTATTAGAAAATTTCAGTCGTGGTCTCGCATCATTCGGCACACCATTATTCTGAAAGAGGTCACATCGTGAGCGTATCTCTTGATTCTCGAAGCCGATAGGCTCAACTCGATGCCCGAATTCGTTCCGAATCTTCCGAATCAAATGAAGGTCGGCTTGAACTGATTTAGGAATCAAGCCGGTGAGAAAACAAAAATCGATTCGTGACGAAAACGTCCCTGCCGCACCACTAAATTCCAGAAACTGCTGAACAGTTTTCGGTTCATTGATCAATTTCTTCCGGATCAACGCTTCTAGCCGGGAATCGAGAAATGCAGCCGCCATAAGCGCACATCCACGGTCGGATTCCGGGGAAAGAGTCTTTCGAAACGCAAACGCCTCCTGTGCTAGAGGCTTGAGATCATCGGGGATGCCGTCTAGGGACATATTTCTTGATCGAACATTGTTTAGTCACAAACTGTGGATCGCTTGATTGGGGAAAGTTTTGTGTGGTTTTTGCAGCATGACCAGTCTGATGCATTCACTTCCCCAGTCGCACCAACAAATTCTTGCTCTCCACGCTTTCGCCGACCTTTGCGCAAATTTCTGTGACGGTGCCGGAGGCGGGAGCGGAAATGGCAGCGAACATTTTCATGGCTTCGAGTGTGAGCAGGGTTTCGCCCTCCTTCACCTTCTGGCCGACGCTGACGGCGATGGAGGCCACCATGCCGGGCATGGGTGCGCCGACTTGAGTGGCGTCGGCGGGATCGGCCTTGGCACGAGTTACGACTTCCTTGGCGAGTATCTTATTAGTTACCGTGGTGTGACGCGGATAACCGTTA
>JAYVQB010000027.1:0-3063 GCA_043757085.1 Verrucomicrobiota bacterium | reverse complement strand
GCGGCGGCTTGTCGCCATCATGCCGCCCGCCGATGAGTTTTTCCTATTCGCTTCTCAATCTCCAACAACGCGAAGCCGTGAAAACCATTCGCGGCCCGGTGCTCATTCTTGCGGGCGCAGGCACGGGCAAAACTCGGGTCATCACCATGCGCATCTCGTTCATGGTGGGGGAAGGAATTGATCCGGCCAGCATCCTTGCCGTTACGTTCACGAACAAGGCGGCGAATGAAATGCGCGAGCGAGTCGCGGAACTTCTCGGTCGCGAGAAATCGAAGGCCATCACGCTCGGCACCTTTCACGCCTTCTGTTTGCGCCTGCTGCGTCAACACGCCGCCATTCTCGGATACAAAAACAATTTTACCATTTACAGCCAGGACGAGCAGCAAAGTCTGGTAAAAAAAATTCTCACTCGCCTGCTCACCAAAGACGAAGCACTCGATCCCGGCGTGGCCCTGAGCCGCATCAGCAAGGCAAAAAATTTCGGCATCAGCCTCGGCGATCCGATGGAGACTTTGGACGGCGCGCTCTATCAATTATACCACGATGAATTGCGTGCGCTGAACGCCATGGACTTCGATGATCTGCTGCTCAAGGCCGTTGAACTTCTGGAGGAGCATCCCGCCATCCGCGAGTCGGCCCAAGAAAAATTCCGCTACGTCATGGTGGATGAATTTCAAGACACTAACTCGCTCCAGATGCGGATGCTTCGCGCGTTGGTGCCGCCGCCACACAACATCTGCGTCGTGGGCGATGACGACCAGAGCATCTACGGATGGCGCGGCGCGGACATCACGAACATCAACGAATTTGAGTCGTTCTTCCCCGATCCCAAGATCATCAAGCTGGAGGAAAATTACCGCAGCACGATGCCCATCCTGCATACGGCCAACAGCCTCATCCGCCACAACGCCGGGCGACGCGGAAAAAATCTCTGGAACAACAATGCCAGCAACGAACCCGTGCGACTCCTCATCGCCGAGGACGACAAGGAAGAGGCAGAACTCATCGCAGGCGAGATTGAAAAGAAAAAAAACGAGGGGCTGAAATGGGAGGACTTCGCCGTGCTCTTCCGCACCAACGACCAGTCGCGCATTCTCGAATCCGAGTTCCGCAAAAAACAGATTCCCTATCGCGTCGTCGGTGCGCGCAGCTTCTTCGACCGTCGGGAGGTGAAAGACCTCATCGCCTATCTCTGCGCGATCTCAAACCCGGACGATGATGTCAGCATGCTCCGCATTCTGAACACGCCGACGCGAGGCATCGGCACCAACACCGCCGAACTCGCGCGGACGCATTCGATGCAGAAAAAAGGCAGCGTCTTCGCCGCGCTCAAGGACGCTGAGTTTCAGTCGTTGCTCTCGGCGCGCGCCTTGACCGCGATCACGGGATTCGTGGATTTGATCGAGCGTTTCCATGCTCTCGCTGGCGCGCCACTGACAGCGTTCGCGGAGTTGACTGAGAGATTATTGCACGAGATTGGCTATCTCGATCACCTACGCAAAGCAGCGAAAGATCCCGAGGATTTCATCTCGTGGGAACTCGGCGTGAAGATGTTACTGGATTCGCTGCGCAACTTCGATGGACGCGCACGACACGATGGATTGCAGACCTTTCTCGATGAAGTGACGCTGAACGATGATCGTGAGCAGAAGGACGACATTGAAAAAAAATCAGGTGTTTGTCTCATCACCATGCACGCGGCCAAGGGGCTAGAGTTTCCCGTGGTTTATCTGCCCGGCCTGGAGGAGGGCATTCTCCCACATCGCCGCTCGATTGACGAGGGCCGGAAGGACGAGGAGCGCAGGCTCTTTTATGTTGGCATCACGCGTGCGATGAAAAAGCTCACACTGAGCCATTGCCGCTTCCGCACAAAATGGGGTCAGAAACAATCCGCCATGCCCAGCAGTTTCATCAAGGAGCTGGATACCAAACATATCGAAGTCTTCGATCATGCCGCCTTCATGAAGGAAGAAGTCAGTCCGGACGAAGGTGTGGAGATGTTCGCCATGCTAAAGAAGCAACTGGCTGGGGGATAAGTTACCTAGGTGTTGTGGGCTGCTAGCCCTCACATGAATGAGGGCTAGCAGCCCACAACACTCAAGCAAGTTCAATTCGCACCCAACAGTCTCGATAACGACACGACTTCCAGCTTGAGCGATTTGAAGTGATCGAGAATCACCGGCAGCGCGGTGGCCGTGGCGTTGCTGTCGCAATGCATCAGGACAATCGCGCCGCGCACTTCATTGACGCCAAGCCGGGACGTGATGCGCTCGACAAGAAAACGCGGAGACTTGCTCACGCCCACGGAGTCGAGGCTGTCGAGCGACCAGCACACCGTGGTGTATCCATGAGCCTGCGCCAGACGCAGCACGCGATTGTCATACTCGCCGTAGGGCGGACGGAAAAACGGACGCGTAGTCTTGCCCGTGGTCAGCTTAAGCAATTGCTCGGTAGCTTCCAGTTCGTGACGAATTTGCTCATCGCTCACCTTGCGCAGATCAGGATGCGTCAACGAGTGATTGCCGAACTCATGCCCGTCCGCCGCGATCTGCCGCACGATGTCGGGATACGTCGCGATGAAATCCCCGGTGACGAAGAATGTGATCTTGATGCGGCGCTCCCGCAGCGTCTGCAACATGCTCGGCACCGGCCCCGCTTCCGATCCGGCATCTAATGTGAGGGCAACGAAAGGCTGCGAAACTGGCCCGCGCTCAATGACTTCAGGGATCGTGCTTGATGATCTCGCAGGCACTTCGGCAAATGTTATGGCGCGGCGTATTTCTTCAAAGTTTGTCACCTCGTTGGCCGGAATGGCGCGGCGCACTTCCTCGGCCTGATTTCCCAAGGCAATGCTCGACAGCAAAAAAAGTCCAGTGGCGATTCCAGATGAAAATGCACGCATAGGTGCGATGATGTCCAACGGGTTTGCCAACGCAAGCGAACGATACATCGTTTGCGAAAACTTTTTTTATAACTCCTGTATAAGATTACTATTTTTATTGTGAATGCCTCTTCTTCCAAGCCTGAACTCCTCTCCCCATCTGGTAACTGGGACTGCGCCCG
>JAYVQB010000026.1:0-12046 GCA_043757085.1 Verrucomicrobiota bacterium | reverse complement strand
CACGCTGAAGCGTGAACACCAAACCTCATTCATCACACGCGCGACAACTGGCGGCGGAGGGACATGTGCAGGATGAGAATGATGACGACCATGGAGAGGAGCATGACGGTGGCGTTGAGATAGAGCGTGTTGATGCTTAGTTCTTCATACCAAGGCTTGGGCGCAGGCGGTCTGCGCTCGATGGTCAGATCGGCGGGTTCGGAGTCTTTCGCGCCAAACAAACGGTAGGTCTTCACAGTGCCAAAGAAGACGTTGGGGCTGGCTCTGCGGCGATAGTCCTCGCGTTCCATCTCGGCTTTGGTGACGAGATCGAGCACCTTGCGATTGACGTAGATTTCCTCGGCGCTGACGGCTTTCCGGCCCCGGGGCTGGTCGATGAGCCGGGCGTCGAGTTTGCCTTCGGCAATGCTGTCATTGATGAGATTGAGCCGCCGCGCGATGCCCTCGGCATTGTCATCCTGAAGGCCGGAGACGACGGCGAGAGCTTGCTTGGTGAGGTCGAGTTCCTTGTGCTGGGCCTCGGACATTTGCATGTCCTTGGGCAGGTTGATGAGGGACTGGATGCGGTTTTCCAAAGTTTCCTGGCTGCTGGTGAGCGGATTGAGTTTGGCCTGGGAGATGATGGCAGATTCGTAAGACCAGCGCAGGGGCATGAATTGACAGATGAAGGGAACCTTGAGCTTGCTGGCGGAGGCGGTCTCATCGCCGGGTTTCTGGTCGATCCATTTGCGAATGGAATAAACGAAGTCGAGGTTGCGGTTCATTTCCTCGTATTTAATGAGCGCACCACCGAGAATGATCTGGGGAATGAGCATGAGCGGGATGATGTTCAGCGCAGTGCGGGAGTCATGCACCAGTGATGAGACCAGCAGACCGAGACCCGCGCCAGTGAACGCAGTGAGAAACATCCAGAGGAGATGCGGCAGGAACATGTCGCGAATTTCCAGCACGTAATTCCCGATCAGAAGATAAATGACACACTGGGCCAGGGCGAAAGTGGCGAGCGAGACGAGCTTCCCGCAGATGTAATAGCCGACGCGGAGATTGTGATTGCGCTCGCGGTTCAGCATGGAGCGGTCGCGGATGATTTCATCGGCGCTGTTGGTCAGGCCGAGGAACATGGCAACGACGAGGCTGAGGAAGAGATAGCTCGGGATGTGGAAGGCGGAAGCGAAGGTGTAATTTTCTTCTTCAGAATAACGCAGCACCATGGAGATGAGGAAGGCCAGCGCGGGCGCTTCGAGCAAGGTGGTGAGGAGGTTGGCGCGGTTCCGAAGCTTGCTAAGGAAAGCGCGCTTTAACATGGTTGCGAAAAGGATGCTTTCTTCGCGCCAATTCAGCCGGGGCTGGGAGGGCAGGCTACGAGGAGGAACGGGATGCAGCCCCTCCTGTCGCGTTTCCTCGCGCCGCTTTTCCGGCTGCGCGACGCTGTGCATGAGGATGTGGGTTTGATAACGGTCGCGCCAGAAATTTGGCGGGAAGCGACGCGCGGGAACAAGATGACCGTCACTGGTCTGCTCATGAAAGACATCGCCGCTGATGTCGCGCAAGGGCGTCTCCAACACATCGAAAACAAAGTCCGGTGTCAAATTGGCTGGCATCGGCTGCGGCTCCTCGCCATGACCGGTTTCTTCGCCATAAGCATTCCAGAAATATTCCAGCATCTGCTGCGGCGTGCCGAAGAAGGCCATCTTGCCGCCTTTGTCGAGCAGGAGCGCCTTGTCGAACATCTGAAGCAGGCGCGTGCTGGGCTGGTGAATGGAGGCGAAGACGATCTTGTTGCGCGCGAGCGAATGAATGAGTTCCAGCACGTGCTCGGAGTCCTTCGACGAGAGGCCGGAGGTCGGTTCGTCAAAGAGATAGACATCGGCAATGCCAATCATGTCGAGGCCCGCATTCAAGCGCTTGCGCTCGCCGCCGCTGAGGAATTTTTGCTGCGGCGTGCCTGCGAGCCGGTGACGCAGTTCATTGAGTCCCAGCTCGACAAGCTTCGCATCCACGCGCTTGCGGCGGTCTTCCACAGGAAGATGCGGACAGCGCACCGCGACGGAGTAGTCGAGGTTTTCCTGCACGCGCAACAACGGATCAAAGGCGTCCTCTTGTGGAATGTAGGCGATGTAGGGACAAAGGTTCGTGCTGTGCGCGTAGAGCGGAAAGCCGTTCATCAATATCTCCCCGTTTTTCGGCTTGAGCTGACCGGCGAGCACTCGCAGCAGCGTGCTCTTTCCGCAACCGCTCGGCCCCATGACGCAGATCATCTCGCCACGGCGCGCGGTGAAGTTGATGGTGTCCAGCGCGGTGTCATTGCGGTCGTAGCGATGGCCAACCTCGCGCAGCTCGACGGCGCGGATGATGTTGCGTTCTTCTTCGATGATGCGGTCGGAGAAATGACAGCGGAGATACTGCCCGTCGCCGAGCGTGAGGGTGACGGAGTCCTCCAGATGGGCACGGTCCTTGACCGGAGTAACGCCAACAAAAATCGGGCGATCTGAGCGAAGCACTTCCAGTTCGCCGGTTTTGTCAGCGTAGTTGCAGATAATCTTCAGGAGGATTTCGCCCTCGCCTTCATTGGAGAGAAGGATGTCGCCTTCTTCGAGCAAGTCGGGATTGTTGGAGACGAGGTAAGTGTTGCGACTGCCTTCGAGCCGGAACTGCTCGCCGAACTCGCGGGCGCGACGGCGGAGTTCCTGCAAGGAGATTTCGACCTCGCCCTGCGCGATCATCTTGTCCTCGATGGACGCGTCTATCTTGGTGCCAGCGCGAAGTTTCTTGCCATTGATCTTTGCGTCTGTGTCGCGCAAAGCCTCGACCACAACGGAAAGGCCGAAGCTGATGCGCAGATTGGTGCCGCGACCGCGATGCTGGGAGATTTCTGCACTACCCTCGTCCGTAAGCGTGAGATAAAGCTGGGTGCCGGTGAGATTTTTCTTGGCGTTGAAGTAAGAAACGAGATCGGCGTAATCAAGAGACGCATCTTCCAGAACCACGCGCTCACCGGGATAGAGACGGGAAAATTCCCTCGGTCGGAGCGTGCGGCTACGCACCAGCACCGAGACCGTGCCGGTGTTCTTTAATAGGATGAGGTTTTGATAACGAAAGGCGATGACGTGGCATTTCGGTGTCAGTGATCGCAACAGCACATCATGCGGATCGACCGATCCGATGCGCAACGTCTCGAGTGGCTGGCCGGACTTGCCCGCCACGTCCGACTCATCGAGCGGACGGTCCTCGGCATTGAGTTGATAGACGATGTCGATGGCTTGCGACGCAATGCCGAGGTTCGTCATGAAGAGATAAAACTCGACCAGTTGCTGGCGGGAGTTTTCTGCGCGCGAGATGAGCAGATAAAGCTGCACCCCGAGCAGAATCTTCTGCTCCATGGTGAGCGTCTTGTTCAGTTCACGCGCCCGGGCGCTGAGATCCTGCTGCTTCTGCAATGCCTCCAGGTAAACCCGGCGCAATTCAGAATAAATCGCGTCAGGATAATCGTAACGCATGAACCCGAGGCTGGAATCAATCTCCTCCTCCATCGCCTCGCCGTCGATTTTACTAAACCCGGCGAAGACCTCCATGAGCACGGGCAGCATCGAATAACCCGTGGTCTCCGTCTTAACACCGTGCAGGGAATTCCAGGCCCTGCGCCACCATCTGCCCGGACCGATGGCGCGCGGCGCGGCACCGGAACGAATCGCCCGCGCAAAGCGCTGGGTCGGAGGCTGGTCGGCGGCGGGCGGTGTCATCAACGCGCAAGACTAAGCGTGTGACGGCGTCACACAAGGGCAAGTTGTGGGAAGACAAAAGACTGCAAGACGAAAGACTCGGCTGGCAACTCCGCACATCCGACATCCTTCATCTAACGTAACTTAACTGATTCAAAAACACTCACCCACTTTCCTTTGCCACACTCCCCAAGGGGTGTATTCTTTCCCTCACTCCGACCCCATCCCTCTATGTTCGACGAAGAGCCAAAACAACCCCGCAACAACAAGCGAAACCAGGAACCCCAGTTTAACTGGAAGGGCCTCGTGCTTCTTGGTGCCTCCGCCCTGATCATCGCGTGGGCGTTTTTCTTGAAACAATCCAACACCGGCAGCAAGGAAAGAAACTTCGCGGAGTTCAAGAAAATCGTCAGTGAAGGCCGCCTCGTCGCCGACGAAAACACACCGATTTACCTGGTTGAGGAACCCGGCACCGGCATTCAATACATCGAAGGCCATTACCGGGAATCCGGAACGGAAGGCAAGCCCAACGCCACCTTCCGCACTCCAGTCAACATTCAATACCAGAAGGAAGAAATTTCCAAGCTCCTAGCTGAACAAGCCAAGGGGGCCACGCTCACCCCGCGCTACGACACCAGCTATGGCGGAGCCGTCTTCATGACGCTGCTCCCGGTCTTCGTGTTGCTCGGCTTGTTTCTCCTCATCCGCCAGCAAATGAAATCTGCCGGGCGCGGCGCGCTCAGTTTCGGCAAGAGCCGGGCGAAGATGCTCAATCAGGATCGCAACAAGATCACGTTCAAAGATGTCGCTGGCGTCGAAGAGGCGAAGGAAGAAGTCTGGGAGATCGTCGAGTTTTTGAAAGACCCGAAAAAATTCCAACGTCTCGGTGGCAAGATCCCCAAAGGCGTCCTTATGGTCGGCGCGCCCGGAACGGGCAAGACACTTCTCGCTAAGGCCATCGCGGGCGAGGCCGACGTGCCTTTCTTCAGCATCAGCGGCTCGGATTTTGTCGAGATGTTTGTCGGCGTCGGTGCCAGCCGCGTGCGCGACATGTTTGAGCAGGGCAAGAAAAATGCGCCATGCCTTATCTTCATTGATGAAATCGACGCCGTAGGCCGTCATCGCGGTCACGGCATGGGCGGCGGTCACGACGAACGAGAACAGACGCTCAATGCGATGCTTGTGGAAATGGACGGCTTCGATACACAAGAAGGCGTCATCATCATCGCCGCCACCAACCGCCCCGATGTGCTTGACCCCGCACTGCTGCGCCCCGGACGCTTCGACCGTCAGGTCACGGTCAACTTGCCCGATGTGAAAGGTCGCGAAGAAATTCTCAAGGTTCACTCCAAAAAAGTGAAGCTCGATGAAAATGCTAATCTCTCGAAGATCGCCCGAGGCACACCCGGATTCTCCGGCGCGGAACTCGCGAACATCATCAACGAAGCCGCGCTCCTCGCCGCACGCAGAAATTTGAAGGGCATCGGCACGCCCGAACTCGAAGAAGCGCGCGACAAAGTCCGCTGGGGTCGCGAGCGCCGCAGCCTTGCGCTCTCTGATAAAGAGAAGGAAAACACCGCCTACCACGAAGCCGGCCACGCCATCTTGAATGAAGTGCTAGAGCACACCGACCCGTTGCATAAAGTAACCATCATCCCCCGTGGACCATCACTTGGCTCGACCATGATGTTGCCAGAAGAGGACAAATTCACACATCGGAAAAGTGAACTACTCGACAATCTCGTCGTCACGATGGGCGGTCGCGTAGCGGAGGAAATTCAGTTTGGCGACGTGACCAACGGTGCATCCGGTGACATCCGCATGGCCACACGCGTGGCCCGCAGCATGGTCTGCTCCTGGGGCATGAGCGAGAGCCTCGGCATGGTGGAATATAGCGAAAGCGATCCCCAGGCCTTCACCGGACGTTCCCGCAATTACGGTGGAAACACCGCGCAGAAAATTGATGAGGAAGTGAAGCGCCTCATTGATGAAGCTTACACCCACGCGAAGGAAGTCCTCCTCAAGCACAAGGACAAGCTTGATGCCATCGCCCATGCGCTTCTGGAGTATGAAACACTCGACGGCGTGCATATTAAAGAAATCATGGAGCATGGCCGCATCATTAATCCTCCGCAATCGCCCAAGCCCCCCACCCCACCACCCGTGCAGAAAGTTCCGGCTGAACGTCCCGCCAGCCAGCCTGACGAAGATCGCGATGACGGCCTGCCCGGCGGAGTCGTAGGTGTGCCTGCGTGACGAAAAATTAACTTGTTGCATCGGGGGGCATCGTCCCTTAATTTAGAAGTTCAGTCCGTCAAAGCACGCCGCTTTGAGACCGGGTGATTCACACTCAGGCTCCACATGCGCACAACCCAACCGCGATTCGCGCCACCCAGCTCCGACTCCCTCTGGATTCTTCCACTGGAGCGATCGCACGCGGCTTTGACCCTCCACCGGCATCTGCTCGCCCCGCTTGCCGACCCCTCCGGTGGAAACTGCACGCGATGGCCCGGCCACGCGGCGCTTTCTCCGTTCGCTTCGGGAATGCCAGGCATGATGCCGCGCCGCAACGCCACCGCCTCGCGACCAAACCCCAGAAACCCATACCCAAAACATTCGCAGCATGAGCGACTACTCCAAACAAAACTCCTCGCAACGTGGCGGACGCCGCCGCCGCAGCGGAGGACGCCCACCCCGTAACGATAACAACAGCGGTTACACCACATTCAAACCCAACAAACCCAAGGAACCAACTGGCTTCGAGAAATTTCTCTCCGTCATCACCTTCGGTCTGCTCGGAAAATCAAAACCGAAACCGTATAACAAGCCCGAGTCCTCCCAGCCTTCCAACACTGGCAGATCGCACACCGAGGGGCCGGTCAGCCGTTCCGACCGCGAAAACCGCATTCGGGAAAGCCGCCCACCACGCCAGCAGTCGTCCGGTGAAGTCACCAGCGACCGCCTCTATGTGGGCAACCTCAGCTACGACGCGACCGAGAGCGATCTCTTTGAACTCTTCAAAGGCGCAGGCAACGTGAAGAATGCCGAAGTCGTCGTCAACACCCGCACCCAGCGCAGCAAGGGCTTTGCCTTCGTCACCATGATGAGCATGGACGAAGCGAAGAAGGCCGTCACCGAACTCCACAACAAAGAGTTCATGGGACGCCCCCTCATTGTCGGCGGAGCCAAACCACTCGACCCAAACTCGCGCAATGATCGCGGCTCACGGGATGACCACCCGCATAGCGCATCAGGTCAAAGCCACGTCAATCCCGACGATGTCATCACCCGTCCCGAAGAAGACGAAGTCACCGCCTGATTCTGGCCCGCTCGAACACGGATAAAATTCCACCCGCCTGTCAGCTTCGCGCTGGCAGGCGGGTTTTTTCATGTCATTCTGCCCTGAACTGCGCGACGATGCCTCCACCCATCTTGAGCCTTGAAACCTGAGCCATTCTACCTCGTCGGCCCCACCGCCTCCGGCAAGTCAGCGTTGGCCATCACGCTAGCCGAACGAATCAGCGGCGAGATCGTCAATGCAGACGCCTTTCAGCTCTATCGCGGCCTCGACATCTGCACGGCCAAACCCAGCCCAACCGAACTGGAGCGCGTCCCCCATCACTTATATAGCGTGATTAGCCCCACCGAGCTGTGCGACGCCCAGCGATATTGCGACCTTGCTCGCACCGCCATCGCCGACATCATCGCGAGGGGAAAAACGCCCATTATCGTCGGAGGCAGCGGTCTTTATGTAAAAAGCCTCACCCACGGCCTCACTCCACTTCCATCACATGAAATTTTACGTAACAAACTTACTCATTTAACTAACAAAGAAAGAATTGCTTGGCTTTTACATAGAGATAATGAAGCGGAGTCCAACGTCAATTTTAAGAACGACCGCCACGTCTCCCGCGCCTTGGAAATCTGCCTACTAACAGGCCAACCCCAATCCCAACTCCGCAAAGCCTGGCTGCAAAATCAGCCGCATTACAACGGCGTCCGCCTGCTCTGGGATCGCAGCCTTCTGAATGAGCGCATTGACCAGCGCGTTCAGAATATGGTGCACACCGGCCTTGTCGCCGAAATCGCCGCACTCGACCCGCTTTCCGCCACCGCAGAAAAAGCCATCGGCATCCGCCAAATTCGCGCCCATCTCGCCAGCCAGTGCAGCCTTGCCGAAGCCATCGCCGCCATCCAGCTCGCCACCCGGCAGTATGCCCGCCGCCAGGACAAATGGTTCCAGCGGGAGACGGGATTCAAAATCATCGAGATTCACGACAAAATCGCGACCGAGCATCTCGTCCATCAGGTTCTGGAATTTTCCCCCTCCTTGAATTCCTCACCCTTGCAAAACCCCAGACGCGGCTCTTGATTCACCATTTGCGCTTTTCCCGACAGCTACTCATAGTGCCAGCCGGGCATGTCCACTCGCTTTTTTACCAACCACGGCCAGCAAACGCTCCTCGCCAAATTTGAGGGGGTGTTCACCTCCAACAAGGACTTGGCAGCATTCGATGCGCTTGTCGGCTATTTGCGCTCGTCTGGATGGTTTGCAGTCCGCCCGTTTTTGGAGCACGTTGAACAAGTTCGTGTTCTGGTCGGGATCAACGTGGATTCGCTCATTGCAGACTATCAGAAAAAAGGTCTGCTATTCCACGGGGCCGACGACGACACCCGCACCCAATTAAAAGACTCCCTGCTGAAAGACATCGAGGAATCAGAGTATTCTCCGCATATTGAAAAAGGCATCCTCCAGTTCATAGAGGACGTGACCACTAAGCGAATCCTGGTTCGCGCCCATCCAACGAAGAACCTTCACGCAAAGATTTACATCTTCCGCCCAACAGGATTCAACGAGCACAAACCGGGGGCGGTCATCACTGGCTCATCGAACCTCACAGAGGCTGGCCTCGGCGTGCGCGGTCCCGAGTCCAACTATGAGTTCAATGTGCTGCTCCACGATTTCGCTGACGTGAAGTTTGCCACGGATGAATTTGAAATCCTTTGGAAGGAGTCGGTGGATGTGCTTCCCAAGGACATCAAGGAAGTGGCTGCCAAGACTTACTTGGGAAGTGAAGTCACCCCCTGCCAGCTTTACTTCAAACTGCTCATTGAGTATTTCGGCAAGGCCATCGACTACGATCCGAATGCGGCGGACGACCTGCCCAAAGGGTTTAAGCGCCTCAGTTATCAGGTGGATGCCGTCACTCAAGGCGTGCGCTTGCTCCAGAAGCACAATGGCTTCTTTCTGGCCGATGTCGTGGGCCTTGGAAAAACAATGGTCGCCACCCTGATCGCGCGGAAGTTTTACTTTTACAATGGCTTCCCGGATCATCGCTCGCACACGCTGATTGTGGTGCCGCCCGCGCTGGAACAAAGCTGGGAGGAAGCCGTCGAAAAGTTCCATCTCGATAACGTGCGTATCATCACGAATGGCAGCCTTCACAAGGTCAAGAACGCGGAGCGGTATGATTTGGTGATCGTGGATGAAGCCCATCGTTTCCGAAATGATTCCTCGGGAGCATTCGATTTGCTTCAGCGCATTTGCAAAACCGCCACACGTCGCGTGGGCGATGACGGCAAGCCGCTCCGAAAGAAAGTCATCCTCATCTCCGCCACGCCCTTGAACAACCGGCCCGCTGACTTGCGGAACTTGCTCGCGCTGTTTCAAGACTTGAAGGACTCGACCTTGAGCATTCACAACCTCCAGCGATTCTTTGCCGCCCGCGAGAAGGAGTATGCCCGCGCCAAGAACGCGCCAGACACCGAAACTGCCCGGCGTGAGGTCAAGGTCATCTATGAGCTGATCCGTGAGCGCGTGATGTCCGAAGTGATTGTGCGCCGCACCAGACGCGATCTTGTTGAGAACGAAGAATACAAGACTGATCTCGACGCTCAAGGGATCATCTTTCCAAAGGTGGAAGCACCCCGCCGCATTTTTTACCCGCTGCCGCCAGAGACCGAGCAGCTCTACGATCACACCATGCGGCTCCTGTCCGCTGCCAATGAAGACGGGCTCACCTACAACCGTTATCGGGCCATCCAGTTTCTCAAGAAACCCAAAAAAGACCTCTATACCAACGCTGACCGCATCTCCCTTCAGCTCGCCATAATCATGCGCGTGCTGCTCGTGAAGCGTCTCGACAGCAGCTTTCACGCCTTCCGACAATCGCTGCACCGTTTCCGCAATGCCACGCAAGTGATGGCGGACATGTTCGCGAAGGGCACCATTTACATCGCGCCCAATCTCGAAGTCACCGAATACTTGCTCGACGGGCGTGAAGACGAATTGCTGGTCAAGATCGAGGAACGCCAGCCCACGGATGCGACCATCTCTATCTGCATCCCGTCAGAATTTGAGGATGGGTTCCTCGCTGGCATCCAGAGCGACCTCACCATCCTCAATGAGCTTTGCACAGCTTGGGGTGCCGTCACCGAAGACCCAAAACTTGATACCTTTCTGCGCTATTTGAAAACCGACCTTTTCAATCGCGCGGAGAATCGCGACGGCAAACTGGTGATTTTCTCAGAGTCCAAAGAGACAACCAGCTATCTCAAAGAAAAGCTTGCCGCAGCCTCCTTGAGCCATCGCGTTCTCACGGTGGATTCTTCCAACCGTTCCGCTTTGATGCCCACCATCCGCGCCAACTTCGACGCCAATCATCCACTGAAGGAACAAGCGCATGACATTGACATCATCATCTCCACCGAGGTTCTGGCGGAAGGCGTCAATCTTCATCGGGCCAATGTGGTCGTGAACTATGATACCCCATGGAACTCCACCCGCCTCATGCAGCGGATTGGCCGCGTGAACCGCATCGGCACCCAGGCGACTCACATTTATATCTACAATTTTTATCCCACCTCGCGTGTCGATGATGACATCGAATTAAGAAAGAAGGCACTTATCAAGCTCCAGGCATTTCACTCTGCATTGGGCGAGGACAGCCAGATTTACTCGCCCGATGAAGAAGTGGACACCTTCGGCCTGTTCGATAAATCGCCCGAGGAAAACGAGAAAGACGAACGCCTCAGCCTGCTCATGGAACTGCGCAAGTTCCGTGACGAGAATCCCGATGAGTTCCGCCGTGTCCAGCAGATGCCCCTGCGCGCCCGCGTGGGGCGCAGCGATGCCACACGGCTTGGCAGCAGTGTCGTCTTCATCCGGGACAAAAAACGTGATGGCTTCTTCCGCATCGGTCGTATCACCGCCCCGGCAGACCTTGAAGAAGACAGTCATGCCGAACCTGTCCGTGGCGAAGAAATCTCGATCATCGAAGCCGCCCGCGAATTCCGCGCCCCCGACCCAGCCGAGCCATGCGTGCCACTACCGGATCATCATCACCACGACGTGCAACACGCCTTGCAACTCTTCCGTGACAAGACCGCCGCTGCCGCAGTCGCAGAAAAAGCCCTCGACTCCAATCCCGGCCCCAACGAGCGCCGCGCACTGGAGTTCTTAGATGCCTTCCTCAAGCTCGACATTCTCTCCAATGAGGAAAAAGAACTTGTCCGCGCTGCCAAGCTTGCCGTGCGCAAAGCCAAACTGCAAAAGCTGCAAAAAGACATCAACAAGCTACAAAAATCCGTGCAAACCGTGAAGGTCACACCCTCTGCGCTCGCCGATAAATTAGTAGCACTGTTGCGTGGCTATCCACTCGATCAAGAAGTGCCCAACACCCCTCCGCCTCAGCCCCATCCGAGCGATGCGATCAACACCGCCGCACTGCCGCGCATCATCCTCTCCGAGTCGTTTGCATCGTAACGCTTGCCTGACTTGAAACTGAACGTTATCCTAACAACATGGAAGCTGTAATCACGGCCGAGTTTCTCGAGAGCATCCCGACATCCATCCGCCAGCGTTTGAAGCTCAAGCCCGGCACAGTAATGGACTTCGATGAGCAGGCCCCTTTTCTTAAAGGCGTGCCCACCAACCAAGCCAGTCACAATGAACTCGTTGAGTTTCAAACTTGGCTCGCCTCCAGTGTTGGACTGGCCCGGGGGAAATTCACCACGGATGAACGATTGAAGGAAACCCGAGGGTAAATTGTAGGCTGCGCATCCCTTTGACAGAGTGTTCACCGAGAGGCAAGTTGCCTTATGATCCTTGAGTTGCCCGATATTGAGCCAGAGTTGAGCGCAGCTGATCTTCGCTTGGAGTTGGCCTGCTCCCTTTATGCTCATGGCCGGATCGGAGCCGTCAGTGGAGCCGAACTGGCTGGCACTGATCTGTTCACGTTCCAGTCAGGTCTTCGGGATCGCGGTATTCCTCAGCATTACACTGAGGAAGATCTTCAGGACGACACCGAAACGATCAGAAAAATTTT
>JAYVQB010000025.1:0-3068 GCA_043757085.1 Verrucomicrobiota bacterium | reverse complement strand
GGCCTGCCTGTGCGGGGCACGCCGACAGGCCTCGCGGACGACGCCTTCCAAAGCCTTTACCATTTCACCGTGGGCGGCCCGCAGGACGACGCGCGGCTCGCGACCCGCGCCGCCTACCACCACTTGGAAACCTCGGCCAGTTAGCCTGACTGATGAACCATCAGACCAGCTTTGCGCAGAGCGAATAGGCCCGGAAGAAAAAGACCACGCGGCGGGAGAAATTCCTCGCGCTACCGAGCGGAGCGAGATCGCCTGCCGCAGGCAGCCCGCAGGGCGTGCGCGGCGCACGGCAAATGGGGAGAAAGGGGTCAGGCGTCATATATTGACTGATTTTAGAAATTGCCTCAGTCACTTGGGAAGATTCGATGTGTCTTTTGCCCGCTTCAGTTGCTGGCTCACATTCGCCGCGCTGCTCATGTGCAGGCACTTCGCCAGCCAGCACTGCGAGTGGAGACAGGATCAGTGCAACAAGCAGTGTGAGTGTCGTTTTCATGAACCTATGGTTTACTTGCGTTTACTGGCCTGACTACGGATTTCCTCATTCACTTTCTGGAGCCGTTTCGGCCATTCAAATTTTGGTGCCTTCGCGGGATCATAGCCTGTGAGGTGATCCTTGAGACGTGTCTGCGGCTTGGTGTATTTCAAAACGGTGTCGCCGAAGACCTCGCGGCACATCGCGGCGAGACCGGGATCGTATTCAAGCAACAACGCACGGGTGTTGACGTGATTGTGGTCGTGATCGTTCACGCGGTTGTTGTCGAACCACGACTGCACACCCTCGGCAAAGTATTCGCAATGATCCACGCTGGCATACTTGGTCTTCCACAAACCCGCCTTCATCGCCGCATCGTAAGTTGCCTTCAGCCGGGCGTCGAAGGTAGGATCAACGTTCACCATGCCACGCAAATGGATACAGTGGGCGAATTCATGGATGAGGATGCACTCCGCCTCATAAGGATCACCGGGATATGCCAGCAGATTCTCCTCCGCGCTGGAGCAATAAGGATCTGTTTCACTGCCGCCAGTGCCACGGGCGCGGGCATCCCAGTAATCCTTGCCCGAGCTATTGGGAGCCTCCGGGGTTTTTTCATCACCAAGTTTGGCGAACTCCGGCAAGTCTGTCGTGAATTCGTTATACGCCAAAATGCACATCCGCGCTCCGCTCTTGATTAACGCCGCCCGCACATCGGGCCGGTTAGCGAGCATCAACTTGATAAGGTAGGCCACTTCTTTCAGCGCGAAGGGATTCACTTTGGCGGAGGCAACTATGGGAAACCCATCGGCGCTAACTCTTTGCGTGTAAAATGCGGGCACTGCATCTCGATTCTTTGGATCAAAACGAAAGGCCTGAACGGGAACCTCACTGGTAATCACGGCCTCTACCTTATCCCCCTGCCCCACTATTGCGAACCGATGCCCGATTGTGGTATTAATTGTTGTATCTTCACCCGATTTGACGGTGCCGTTGGATACGCGCTCAGTGTCTGACTTGAGCCAGAACACATTAGCGGCCTGCTCACTGCCATTGATGATCTGGAGTTTGGCGTGCTTTAGATGAGCTGGATCATTCGCCAGCACATAGCATGGAGTGAGAGTCACAATGAGAAATGAACTGAAAGTTGCCGCGAGTATTTTTTTCATAAGGCTTTAAGAGAATATTTGAGTTTCATTTTTTCATTATCGAAAGCATCGCTTCGGCAAATGCCCGACCCATGAGCGCAAAAGTCTTCGCACAACCAAGGTAGTGGTAGCCTGCGTTCGAGGCACCTCGTTTCCACAAGGCTTCGTCTGCTGGCGAGATGAGCTTGGCTTCGTAGTCTTTGAGATACTCGCGCTTCTGCGCCTCGGTCATGTGGCCGTCGGCGTTGACGTGATCTTTGTGCTTCGAGTTCAAAAAGGAGCCCATCTGACGGACCTGAGCTTGTTTGTCGTCGATGGCGCCGAGTTCCTCGGACCAAAAGGGCGCGGTGAGCACGGCGAAGACGTTGCCTTTAAACTCGGGCAGCAGCGACGGTGCGGTCATGGCTTCACGGAAGGCGATGATGTCAGCGTCAGCCTTCGCGCCGCCGACACCCATCACGCCGATGACGAAAGGCATCTTCGGCGCGCTGAAATCCTTGCGCGCATCGCGGATGAAATGAGCAAGCAAGTCACTGTAAACCGCAAAGCGCTCGGGCTTGCCTCGATCGGGATATGTGTGGCCGTCCACCATGTCGTTGAAACCCTGGAGCCACACGAATCCGGCGATCTCATAGCCCTGCGCGGCATCGTAGGCCGGGCAGACGCGTTTGGGATCAGCAAGCACTCGCTTCACATGCTCGACCATGAAACGGTAGAAGCGGCCCGTGTCCTGCTTCTTCTCCGCGAGCCATTGGTTCATATCCTTGGGGATGCCGTGACCGGGCGGGCCGTAGTAGAGCTTGCGCTGGTAGTCGTTGAGTTCATACGGCCCGGCGCTCGGCGGACGAAAATCCGTGTGCAGGCTTCTGCCGCCCCACGCGGTCTTGATGATGAGCACCGGCTCCTTCAGCGCGGCGTCCATCGTGAGGCCAAAAGTAAACTCCGGCCCGATCTTGCCATTCGATTTCGTCGCATCGTCTCGTGCACCAAAACCAGCCGTGAGCTTCCCGGTGCCCTCGCCATTCGCACTGCCATCGTATTTGCCGGTGAAGTAGGAAATCCAAGTGTGGTCGCACACGCACGGCTGGCCGTCGTCGCCGCGCATCTGCTTCGACAGCGGTGCCGTGGCCGGATCGTCGCCGATGTAGTCAAAGGTCTCGATCTTCGCATGACCTTCCATGTTTGACTGGCCGGCGAGGATGAAAACTTTGAGCGGCTTGGCTTGAAGCTGAGCCGCTAAAACGAGTGTGGTGAGGAGTGTGAGTGCGGTCTTCATGGTTTTGTCAGTTGGTGAATGGTGCTGAAAGGTGTTCGGCGGATTGTCTGACGGGGAAGCCATTAGCTCAGCTTGCCGTCGGTCTTAAAGTATTTCTTTGGCAACTTGGCAGTCCAGGCTTCCAGTTTCGCGGAGAGCCTCCTCGCGATGTCTCAATGCTTGTCAACGAGGT
>JAYVQB010000024.1:0-3083 GCA_043757085.1 Verrucomicrobiota bacterium | reverse complement strand
TGAAGCCGGGCTTCGAGTTCTTTTGCGGGCAGCAGCCAGAAACCGATCCCCTCTCCTCCGAAAAAAACAATTCCCTCAGGCACGACTTTCATTCCGCTCACGATCTCGACCTTTTTAACTGCATAGGGTTTGCTCAAACCGGCAACTGCATGGCTTGCGGTTTGGTCGGCGATGATTTTGGCCTTATCGGATTCGGAGAGTTGGAACCTCAGTGGAATAATGATCGGCGCGCGGCTGTCGGACGTGTAAACGACAAGCTTCAAGTCTGGCGTGGGGGCATCCTTTTCCTTGTATTCGTCCTCAATTAAGAAATCCTTCAGCATGTTCAGTTGGTAAAGGCTGCCATCGGAGTAATTGAATGCCGTTTGCCAGAAGAACAGGCCGTGATTCATTTCCGGGGGCAGATCCCATCGGGGCTTACCGGGCAAAATTGCGCTAGGCGGGTCGGACGGCTTGGAGATGGAAAGCAAGACTTCCCCAGGCACGCCGGCCTCACCGAAGAAAACACATTGGAAAAACTCGTCGGGACTGCCCCGGGGATGCATGTAGGCGAGCACCCCGTCCTTTGTATAACTAAAATGGACTTGCCCAATTTTTGTATTGGGGAGGTCCATGACTTCTTGCCAATCGCCTCCGGTAGTGGTGCGAAAGATTTTCCGCTCGCCGGTTACAGGAAATTGGATCGCAGCCGAGACCTTGCCACCAGTATCAGAAAACACTGCCATCGGAATATACGGCTCACACGCATCGAGGCGCGTTTCCGCAGGACGCCTGCGACTGCTGGCGAGAAATTTGGTTTTATCATCGCGCAAATCCAGACGGAGAATGCCGCTGCCAGCGGACGACATGTGGATGAGATTGATACCGAGATACTGGCTCCCGAAGGTAAAAGGTAGATAAAGCGAATCGCCGAGAATTCTTCCGCTGTAGGGATAGTCTGGAAGCTCAAGCGAACTCCAACGGTCATTGTGGCGATCCCATTTCTTGCTATATCCGCCGTTCAGTAGATAGACCGCGTCCTTTGTGATGAACGGTGGCTCATACGACGACGGCCAGTGGGGGTGAGGAGGGGGCATCGGGTGATACTCTGTGCGAAAAGAATCGAGCGCGATAGAACCGAGGAACATAGCTGGCTCATGACAGTCCGGCACAAACCAGAGCTTGCCGTCCGCGTAGCTGACGGTGACGCCACCACCACTAATTCTATTAAAAGCGATCCCGCTTGGCATTTTCGGCGCATCGGCGCTCGCGCTCGGATACCAGTAGCGTGTAACGACTAACGGAGGGGTTGATGCTTGGGGAGCAGGTGTGGGTTTCTTGGTGCGAACCTGCGCTGGCTTGGGTGGCGGATTACTTTTTACGAGCGTTTCCAGCGCATCACTGAGATATAGGAGGTAATTCTCCTTGCCGTCGAAATTACCGCGTGCCTGCGCCTTCTCGCGCGCCGCTGCGCAGAACTGCTGAAACTCGATGCTCTCTTCTTCCGTCAACTTCAGCTTATTAACTATTGGGCTATGCAAATACCAGTTAATATGTCGTCCCTCATCGAGCATGTATCGAAGGTAGCGAAGTTGGAAATCATGATCTGCCTCAGCCAGCGCTTGGCCGAGGATTGAGAAAACTGCGGTGCTCTGGCAGGAACCGATGATTTTCTCCCGCCAATTCCAAAGAAACTCCAGAACGCCATTCTTTACCAAATTTTTTGGCAGTTCGTCGGTTGGTTTTCCAGCCAGCACGGCCGCATAATCTTGCGGCCAGCGCAGGTCATTTTCCGTGGACTTTGCTTTCTCGGCCTGCAGCACCAGCCATTGGAGAGACGCCCAACCCACCGCTTGATCATCGAAGTCACCGGACTCCGTGAGGTGCTTGAGGCGCAAGAGCATGTCCTGCTGGCGCGCACGATTCTCTGCCGGATTCCATGCCACAACCCACGGAACCAGCGGAGACAAAGGATTGCTACCGTGATCCATGCTATATATAATCATGATAGCCTCGTCACCCCTTTCTCCGATTCGCACTGGCTTCAAATGCTGGCGATAACAAGCGATTACTTCCTCATTGGTCTCAAACCAGAACGGCGCATAAGCCGCTGCCGCTTGTATCGTGTGGCTATCCTTTCGTCCCCTAAACTCATCCGGGTCATAGGCGGCGCGCGGCTCCGGAGGTTTCGAGAGCTCGGCGTGAACCTTTCGAGCGAGGGAGCGCAGGCTGCTGAGTTGCGCTGCGTGCGCCTGATAGTGCCCGGAAACAAAGTGAGCACCGATCATCTGCGAAGTGAACCACAACGCCTGCGCGGCAACGGGGCGGAATTCGCGGCCAGCTCTGCGGCTAGGAGCTAATTTTTCCGGGAGGCAATCGGCGCAAATCTCCAATGCTCGGATGGCTGCCGTCAAGGAGCGCGTTTGGTCTTTTGCTACGATTTCCCAACCGCTGAACGATCTCACATTAGATCCGCTGCGCGGCGCAAAGTCTCCAAGGATCTCTGGCCAAATCGGATAGGCCGCGAGGCTGTAGGCAATCACCCGCAAACGTGCCAAATCCACATCGCGCCGTCCGAGTGCCCACGCCGATTCTGCCGACGCGATGCAGAGGTCTATCAATCGATGATTCATCGCCCATTCAGCCTGATCGGCATAAAAGGCGGCTTCGTCCGCGAGATTCCACCGCTGCACGGTCGGCTTCATTTTCAGGCCATCCAAAATCGCGCTCACAATTTTTTCAGCGAATGCTGGCAGGTCGTTCGCCGCGCCAGTCACATTGGCTTGCCCCACTTTCTTCTCGCCGGGACGCCGCAAACCCACTGCGAGATCGAGCCGCCCAGCGCGCTCCTCCAGCTTTCCCTCGACAATGACCGCGCCGCTTAGGAATGGCTCCGGCTCGGCGGCAGCCAATTCTTTTTCCAAGACCAGGTCTTCCATCCGCGTGCGCTCGAGAACGAAAATTGTCGGCTCTTGCGTGAGCCGATGGACCAAAAGCCACGTCAGCTCCCGCTCGATCTTGCGCAACTCCGGCGAATCCACCGCAGCGAACAGTCCGGCCACGGAAACCGGAACGGCGTCCTCCTTCGACACACGCAGCTTCGG